>CALBXV010000656.1 GCA_937890045.1 uncultured archaeon | reverse complement strand
ACCGCAAGAACAGCAACTTCAGCAACCGCAAGAGCAACCGCTGCAAGGGGATGTTGATCTCACGGACAGTATGCGTAAACGCATTACAGGTATCAAGGAGAAGTCAACCCAAGAGTTGGCTGAAAAGGATGCTCTAATTGCAGCAAGGGATGACCAGATTGTTAAACTGCAAAGTATGGCTGAGGAATATGCACGACTTCAGCAGTCATATCGACCAGACCAAGGTGATTCTAAGGCTGTCAAGACAGAGATTGCGAGCTTGGACACAATGTTACAGGAAGAAGGCGATGCTTTGACTTCTGCGGAAGTCGCACAGCATGTGATACGCAGAAATAATCTTGAAAGACAACTGGACAAGATGGAGGCGAACAAGGCTAACACTGACAATCTTATTCGTCAGCAGCAGGTTTTGCGTCAACAGTCTGACCAGTACGTGCGTGATACTTACAACTTTGTTAATGATTCAAAGAGTGAGTATTACGGTGTCATGAAGAATCAAGCGTATCCATTGCTTGAGCAGTTAATGGGGCCGAACTTCAAAAACCATCCTAGTGATATGATAATGGCTGCGGAACTGAGTAAAATGATGGTTAATTCACAAAAATATGAACAATTGCTTGGCAACACGCCTGCACCACGTTCACAACCTGCACCGATGGCAGGCAATTCACCAAGAACTGCACCACAAGCTAAAAGACCAATGGACTTTAAGCGTGAGGTAGCAAATAACAGGGGTGGAGATGTCAGTCGTTTTGCAGAATTGTTACATAATTCAGGTCATTCGTGGAGACCGGGCAATTAATGAAGGAGTAATAGGATGGCAACATTTCAAACATATCAAGCTGGAACAATGTCTGTCGGTGTTGGTGGTTTGCGTGAAGATCTTCTGGATATAATCGTAAACATATCACCCACCGAAACGCCAATGCTTTCTGGTTTTAAGAAATCTAAAGCTAATGGAACAGTGCATGAATGGGTTACTGATACTTTAGGAACGGCTACAAATAACACGGTTGTGGAGGGAGCTGACTTTTCAGATCCTACTCTAACCGCAAGAGTAAGACATAGCAACTACTGCCAGATCAACCGTGAAGGGTTCCAAGTATCGGATACCTTGGATGCGGTAGATAAAGTTGGTATTAAGGGTGGCGAGTATGAGTATCAACTAGCCAAAGCTCTTAAGAATATCGCTCGTGGCATGGAAGTTGCGATTGTAAAAGGAGAATCTGAAGCAGGCGATGCTACGACTGCAAGAGGTTCTAGAGGAATCAGTGATAGTACCACAGGTGGTACAGGAACTGGTTGGGTAACAACTAATTCAGCTACGATGGGAACTAGTGATATAACGGAAGTTGTATATAACAATATGTTGCAGGAGATATTCATTCAGGGTGGAAATCCTGATACGACATATGCCCACGGTTGGAATAAACGAAAGATTTCTGAGTTCACAGCAGGCTCAACGAAAAACATTGAGTCCTTCGCTAAGAAGTTAGTGCTTTCGGTTGATGTATACGAAAGTGATTTCGGACTGCAACGTATCATACTTGATCGTTATATGCCCGAAAAAGCTGTCAGTATATTACAGAAGGATATGTGGTCTGTAGCAATGCTACGTCCAGTTAAGCATACCCCACTTGCAAAGGTTGGATCAGCCCGAAGAGGGATGGTTGAATCTGAGTGGACGTTGGTTTCTTATAACGAGAAAGCCAGCGGAACGGTATTTAACACATCAACTGCATAATCCAGTTGATAAATCTAAATGAGTATGGGAGGGGCAACCCTCCCTTGCTTGCATTCTTTTTGTTTGAGGATATGTATTGTGAAACTTTATGACTTTGGCGTTACCGTATTAATTATTGCTATAGTAGCTGGCTTGGGTTGGCATTTCGGTTGGATTGCCACTCCTGAAATTCCAGCCCCTTAAAATATTATGATTAATGATGACATGTTAGACCAGCTTGCTACACGTTTAGAATATACGAAGCCTAATGATTTCGCCAAGGGCAGTCTGGGTATAAAGCATATTCAGGATACTGACCCAGTTGGAAGAGAGACGAAGGATATTCGTACTTATAGCGACAATGGTTTTTCAGATGAAAGAACAATGAGGAAGGTTGGCAGTATTCCTTCAGTATTCCTCATGCAAGAAAAATATAAAGACATAGTCGATGGTGACCAGAAATCTATGAAGAAAGCAGTCAAACGTTTCTTCTCTGACCATCCTGAGTTTAGAACCTGTAATCAGAATTTCTGATGGCTAATTTTAATCCTGTATGGCTTACTGAGACTGCTGACCGCAATCTTGATCCTGATGTTAATAGGGCTTACGCAAATCAAGCATTTAATGAAATGCGTAAACAATATAAGGGGATTGATAAGTCACTTGGTAAATCCCCAGTTGAAATTCGTTTAGGAGATTTTGATAGTGGACAGGGATGGTCTGAAACATATCACATTGGTTCTGAAGATGCCCCCAACCCAGAGGCTTTGCGAATAGAGTTACAAAAAGCCAGACGGTATGCACATCCGGGGGGTGATTTAGATAAACTCAAAACATTAATGGCTGCTGAAACTACTCATCAGCTTACAAGTACAAGGGATGGAATCCCATTCGATCCGAAAATATTTGGTTGGAAGCAGGAAATACTAAGTAGTTTAGATGAGAAACAAACAGAAGAATTGCTGGATAGGTACTTAGGGACTGTCCGCTGGCTTCAAGACGAGGGGAGACCCCTTGGTAGTAATTGGGAAAGTTTTGAGAATGCCAAGTTTGGCCCAATGGGTGATTGGTTGGTGTTTGAGAGACTTTTCCCCGAATTAATGAATGATCCACGTTACCAGAAGTACATGAGAGAGGGTGGCGGTTTTCGTCCAGACCAAATGGATATTATAGATGCAATCAGGAGTTATATTTCGGGGGAGTAATGTTAACTACTTATGGTGGTGAATCAACTGTAAAGACTAAAGAGGTTCCAAGGGAATCTGATGCCGAATCTAAATTGCGTGCAAGGTGTGTAATTCTTGAGTCGCAAATAGAGGTTCTTAAAAAGCATATAGATGTCTTGGAGAAGTTGAACCAGAATAACGAAGAATGGAATACATAAAAGTTTGCGGGATCATACGTGACAGGGGAGCTTGTGATTTTTACAGGATAGAGCAACCCTTATCTTTCTTGAATCGGGAAGATGACTTTGACGTAGCCATTGGGGGATCAGGCAGTAACATGGATAATGATTTATTCCAGTTGCTGCAAACATGTGATGTTATTGTTCTCCCTCGTGCGACAAACGAGGAAGCTTTACACTTAGTGAGTGTAATGAAGGACATGTCTCCTTCCAAGAAAGTTATCATTGATCACGATGACGATGTTTTTAATGTTAATCCCAATAATCTAGAACTGTCGAAAAAGATTCTAGAAAAAGCAGACGGTGTTTTTGTCACTACCCCCAAGCTATCTGATGTGTATAGCGAGTATAACGATAACGTTGTTGTGTTGCCCAACTCTTTAGACTTTAATATCTGGAAACCGTATAAGCTTGAGAAGGACGACAACATTAGAATCACCAGTTCTTCTCATCACGAAGACTTGGATGGGGTGTCTTCTGAATTAAAAAACATATTAAGAAAACATAAGAGCGTTAAGTTTGAAATTTGTGGGTACGACTTTAGGGGCGTATTTGAGCAAGCTGATCTAATGTGTCATGGAGTAGATTCTGATAAATATACACAGCATGGCTGGGTAGATATCAGGGTTTATCCGTATAAACAGATTTTATTAAATGCAGACATGGGAATTATTCCTTTGGCTGATAATAAATTCAACCAAAATAAAAGCCCCGTCAAGTGGGTTGAATATTCTGCGTTAGGCATACCTTGTGTTGTCAAGGATGTAGAGCCTTACACGAACTTAATAATTCACGGTGTCAATGGTTTTTTGTACACGAATACAGAGGAGTTTGAATTTTGGGTAGACAAGCTTGTCGAAAATCCTTCGCTACGTGAATCTGTCGGCAAGGCAGCTATGGAGTATGTTCATGAACACTTTAATGTTAACAAGAATAGTAAGCTTTGGGCTGAAGCGATCAGAGCTATAACGGAGAAAAAATGTCTCTCACTACACTAAGAGATCCTGTATTACGTGACTTGGGTCTGGACTCATCGTCCAGTCTGGTTGCTGATGCTAAGCAACGTATCTTGGATTACATTAATGAGTCGATCCAAGAGTTGAACATAATGAACAACTGGCAGATCTTAAGGGAACAGGGAACGATTACCTTGGTTACCGGGACTTCAACTTATACGCTTGCATCCAATGCCAACGTGACCAGAATTGTGGGTGAACGATTTTATATGGATGATGGAAACTCATTTGTTTACAAGGTAGCAAACAATCAGGATTTCCAAGAGTTTGTCATACAGGGTAATACAGGAAGGCCAATCGTGTGGGTTCCTTGGGGGAAGAATGCGTCTCAGGTAGACCAGATAAAAGTAGACCCGGTGCCAACGTCAGACGAAAACGGAAAGCTAATGACATATTGGTACACGAAGGATTTATCCGATTTAAGTGCTGACTCTGACACGACACCATTTCAGGAAGTAGTAATACGTCACATGGTTAAGGCCAAGTATGCGGAGTATGATCAGGATTTCGCCAAGAGGGATCGTGAGATGGCATTGGCTAATAGTCTACTCAGAAAGTTATTGGGTAGAGACAGGGGATCTGTCAGGTTTGTCCCATTAACTCGTAAAAACTATTCGGTGGCACGTTAATGGCAGGATTAAGACAAAAGGTATTCGAGAGTAATAACAAGGGGCTTTTCGATATTGCTATCGGAGAAGGTAACATATCCTCGGATTATGCTACTGAACTGCAGAACGCACGTGTTGCGATAAATGGCGAGGTGTCTAAACGAAGAGGAAGGACATTATTCAATTCCGTTGCCATTGGACATGCAGCAGGAAACAGCATAGATACCTATGCAAGCAGCAACAAGGATTCGCAGGTATCGATGTATTCTGCGAACAACGAACAAGTTGGATTCGCATTCACGTTGGCTGCCGATCAAGATATACAGTCCGTTGCTTTTTACTTGGACAAGGTTGGCACCATGCCGACAGACAGTATTATCAAGGCCAAGTTATACGCTGCTACAGGTACCGTGGGAACAAGCGGTTTGCCGACAGGGGATATCTTGGCTACCAGTATCAGCACTTTGGCATCAGTCTTAACGGGAACTTTTGCGTTTGTTGAACTTACTTTTGAAGCCCCCTATTCTGCGACTGCAGGAGATTACGCTGTTCTCCTTGAGTTTAACTCTGGAAGTGGCAGTAATTATGTCCGCATAGGAACTGATTCTTCTGCTCATTCTCACAGTAGCAACGCTTTTGCTACTGATACCATTAATGCCGGGTGGGCTGCCGACACATCGTTTGACGTAATCTTTAAACTTAACAGCGCAGGCCCGAATGTAGATTCATTGATGGTTTACGAGGGTGATTATCCTGATGGATTTGAAGTATTAGCCCAAGCTGATAGCAGGCTATTAAGATATACTGCTTCGACTGGTGCTTTTGACACTGTCATAAAGACTGGTTTGACTACTGATAATCGTTTGAATTGGACGATGTTTCGCACCAAGTTATGTATGACCAATGGCGTGGATAATCCATTTAAGTATGGTTACATGCCAAAGCCCGGTGCGCCAACCACGGGAACTACCGCTTCTGGAACGAAGGGAGGCCGTACTTATTACGTAGCGGTAACTTATATAACGGCAAATGGAGAAAGTGTACCAAGCGAAGAAACAACTCAGGTGATTGCGATTAATAATGTATTAACCGTTACGTCACCAATTTCTTTGGTTGGTGCTACTGGGTGGAATGTATATCATCACACGTTATCTGGGGCATTAAAACTGCAGAACGTAAGTCCGATAGCGATTGGTACCGATTATACGGAGACTACTGGGGCATTAAACGATGGGGCAGTTACACCGACAGCTAACACGGCTTGGCATGTAACGGATCTTGCGGATATCCCACCGAAGGGTAAGTACATTATAGCCCTGAACAATCGTTTGTGGATATCTGGAGTAACAGGAAGAGACACCAAGCTTACAGGATCTGCCGTGGATGATGAAGATGATTGGACGACAGCATCCGATTTTGTAGACATTGACTTAGCGGGTGTATTGGCACGTGGTGATTCAATTACGGGGTTGGGTAGGTTAGGCCAGTCAAGTAAACTGATTGTTGGTTTAAAGAATCACATAGTGACTTATTCAGCACCTGCTGTATTCAGTGATATTGCGATAGATAAGATTGTATACAATACAGGTGTTATGGGGCATAGGGCTATGGACGAAGTTGGCCTTGATAACTATTTGGTAGAACCTGAAGGTGTTAATTCGATAAAGGCTGAGTTAATCATTCAGGGATTACGGACGAAGAAACTATCGGACAATATCAGGGATAGACTCAATCCTTTATTAAAGGCTGTAACAGATCAGGATAGCGTAAACGTTGTTAACAATAAGAAGAATAATGAATTCTGGGTAAACATTCCAACTGCATCCAAACGTTTTGTTTATGATTATTCGATCAAGGCGTGGACGGAAGATCGTGATATTCAAATATTCCAATCGGTACGTACTCCTGATGGTGACATTCTAAGTGCTGGGGGAAACGGAAGGGTTTACTTGGAGTATACGAACTCTTCTGGTGATAATGTATACGGTGATGGTGGCGACAATATTGATGTAAATTTCAGATGGGATACACCTTGGTTATGGCTTAACAATATTGGCGTAAAGAAGATATTCAAATATTTTCAGTTCAAGGGATCTGGGGCTGCTGGCGTGTTCAAGCTAGAAGTATTTTTTGACTTTGATGCTACTGCTTACAGTACTTTCTATTTACAGAGTCTTCCTTCTAAGTGGGGCACGGTTGAGTGGGACGCAACATATTATGACTTCCCAGATGTTAGCAAGGTATTAATTCCAATGGTAGGCATGGGGAAGGCTGTTAAGTTTTCTTTTACTGCAAATCACGTAACTGATATAAGCATCGCATTCTACGGTGTTAAATATGTACTCTCTGGACATAAGGCAAATGACTAATGGGAACACTAACTAGATTACACGACTTCGAGACTGACAGGGATTCTACTCCTCCGATACTGATCAGTGCGACCAAGATAGACGCTGAGTTTGACCAGATAGTAACTGAGTCAAACGCACAGGATGTTCGTCTTGATGCTGCAGAAGCAGCAGGTCATGTCAGTACGGAAGACTTGGCTGATGATGCTGTTGACGGAACAAAGATAGCTGATGATGCTATTGACTCTGAACACTACACAGACGGAAGTATTGATCTCGCTCATCTGTCTGCCGATTCTGTAGACGGGACTAAAATAGCAGACGATGCTATTGACTCTGAACATTACACAGACGGAAGTATTGATCTTGCTCATCTGTCTGCTGATTCAGTTGACGGAAC
>CALBXV010000655.1 GCA_937890045.1 uncultured archaeon | reverse complement strand
TGAGAGTAAAATGGGTGATCTTCTTATTGATATTCAAATGGGAGCAACAGCTAAAGAGTTAGCTAGAGATCATAATATATCTTTAGCAACAGCTAAGAATTTTCTTTCAGATTATTATGGTAGAAAAAGATCAACAAAAGCTCCAGGTCTAAAGAAAGAAGTGAAAGAAGCATTTAATTATACTCCAAAAGAATTCGATAGTCAAATCAAATCATACAAATATAAGAATGGTGTTAAATTCAGTCAAGTCATGAAAGACTTTGAAGATGATTGGGACAGTGCATTTAGTAATAGAGGGTTTGATTATGATGAGGTAGAGAATGGTCTTAAACAAGCATTGAAAAAGTTTAGAGTTAGATTTGTTGAATATGTTGTATTAGATACAGGTCTAGAAAAAGCTCTCAAGAAATTTAAAGTTAAATTCTCTAAAGATTTAAAGAATATTGACGAAGGTGGAATGAAACGATTGTTCCAAGACTTAGAAGATGGAGCATCAGCACAACAAATCTCTAAAAAATATGGATTAGATATGAAAACAGCGAAAAGATTTGTAGATGATTATAAGAAAGTATCACAAGCTCCAAGATTAAGAGCAGCTGAAAATGATCCATTAAAAGAAGTAAAATCAAGATCACAACGAATTAAAGAAGAATACGAACACGCAAAACAATCTCCATTCAAATTAAAATCAGAACAGGTTCCAAGAGCAATTGCTATCAATGATGATGGTTATGGTAAAAGACACGCAACAGTAGAAGATATTATAACAGCATGTGATAGCTTTGGAATGATAATTGATAAAGAATTACAAGTAGAACAGATTCAAAAAGTATTAGGAAAGAAAGGATTTATAACATATAATAAATCTCAATTAGAAGATATATTTGAAGAAAGAGAAACAGAACGAATGATTTTAGCTTTAGAATCTATTGCAGAAGAACAAGAACCAATAGAATATGTTCAAGGTGAAGTAGCATATGCTCAATTACATGAACAAGAATTAGAATTTTTAAAGCCTGATGGACAGAAAGCCAAAGGACCAATATTAAAAATGAGTGGAAATACTTTTAATATTAAAGATAAATTCACAGGAAAGTCTTTCACTTATAAATACAGTGGTAAAGATGTTAAATTAGAGGAAGGAAAAGTGAAAACATTTAAAGAAGTGACACAGAATATTAAAGAAGTTGAACTTAGTCCAAATATGTTAAGGAAAGATTTTCCTAATGTATGGGCAACAAAAGATTCAAAATTATACAGAGTTCTTACTGTGTTAATTGATCTACATGGGTTTACTACTAATTTATCATCATATAAAAAAGATAAAAAAGACTTCTTAGACTCACTTAGAAGTATTGCTAAGAGTGATGCTAATATGAGAAAAGCTGGATTCAATGGAGGAGATATTAGATATATTAAGACACCTAAGCCAGATCAAAACTTTGCAGAAGATATTCAAGAAGGTAAATTTTCAAAACAACTTATTAAACAAGCCGGTGGCATAGCCTTTGACAAAAGATACTATATGGGAAATATGTCAGGTGCAGTTAGAGCTATTGAGAAATTAAAGAAAGGATTATCAGATGATCCTAAAGTTAAAGAGATGTTGAGAATCGCTAATGAAAGTGAAGAAACAACAGACTATACTAATTGGCTACCAGAAGGTGGTGATAAAGAAGCATATAAAAAATTCTTTAATGCAGCCTTAAAGAAATTTGGTGTTAGTTCACCAGATGAATTAGAAGGTGAGAAAAAGAAAAAGTTCTTTGACTATGTTGATAAGAATTGGAAAGGTGACCATGAAGAAGTAGAACAAGATGTTCACAAGAGTTATAAAGTTGATGGTCGTAGGAAGAATTTTAGAGAGAAGATGAAAAAGCTCGGCTATATCAAAGGCGAATAGCCATGATTAGTGAAGGTAGAAGAGCACCAGATTTGGGAATGCCGACACAAGCCGGTAATAATCTTCTTTGGGGTCTTACCCGAAAAGCTAAGACCAAAAGAGAATTACTTAGCATGATTGATAAGTTGGCACTCAAAATGGGTGGCAAATACAAGGATGCTAAAGATGAGTTGATAACAAGAGCAGCTATAGAGGCGTTTGAGACCAAAGGAAATGTTGGTCATTTAGCAAATCCAGATAGAAATGTTATGAACCAAATGAAGGGTATCGTAGACTTAGGTCGCGGTGAGATCATTTTACATGATAAAACAAAAGTTAAGATGGACAGACGTACAGCTACGAAAGTCTTGAAAAACTTAATGAACTTAAAACCACAAGAGCGCGGGCAAGCTTTAATAGCTATGCAAAAATCGAAAAGTGGGTTTGATAAGTTCTTTAAATTACTAAATAGATAGTAATGATTAAAATATTTTAATTAGGAGATAAAAACAAATGCCTTTATGGAAAAAATCAACGTCGGTTGAAAGCCGACCTAAATTTCTAAGAGCAACAGACACTGCTGAGTACAAGCAAGAACATGCTTTTGCTACACAAAGTGGTTGGTCATATAAAGCAGGAACTTCAGCTAGTGGAAACGATAACACCAGTGCAACACCAGAAATTCTGGTAGCAATGGGTGGATTGGCCGCTACATTAGGCGCAGCTAATATATTATCAGTAGACTTTACTGCAGGTGAATATGCTCGTACAGAAACATTTGATATCGCATTGACGTTTGATGAAGCTATTACAGTAACATCAGTAGCATGGTCAGCTGACCAAGTATATTCAAACAAAGTATATTTTACCATAGCGAATTATGGGCCAACGGATATGGTTGATGATGGGTCTATGCAAATGCAGTACTACTCAGGTAGTGGAACTAACAGACTAGTGTTCAGAGGAACAATTCCAGGAACAGCAGTTGCTGGTGGTTACTTGGGACATACTACATATACTTTAGGAACCAATGGTTCATCTGCAATGGTTGATTCAAATGGAACAGCAGTTACAGAAGGTGATATGGCAGGCGGTAGTGCAATCGGTGGACCAGCAGGTAGTGCTGAGTTATTCGGTAATGCAGTACTTAAGACAGGTTCTACAACTGTTTATACAGAAGAAACTAAAGCCGGGTCAAGTTCAGGTTCTGCACAGATATTGTATGGCGTAACAACAGCTGAATCATAGAATTTAGGATAAAATAATGAAAAGCTTTAAAACTTACATAAGAGAAGTAGCTTTAGGCACAGGATCAGCCGGTTTAACATCGGAAGTAGATCCTGATTTCCATAGAATTGACCAAGAAGATGTTAGAGCCAGAGTAAATAACTGGCTCTCAGCTAACATGCAAGTAGAGTATATGAATGTAGACGCTGCTTTAAGACAACTAGCTGGTAAAGTAGAACAGATTGGTCTTTCATTTAATGTACAAGTAGAAGCAGCTGGCGATAGCGGGGCATTGAGAATACCATTAGCACAATTTGGTGAAAAACATGACCACGCTGGAGAACATACACAACCTATATCAATTCCAGAAGACCTGGTAATGAATATAGAGTATGAAAGAATGCCAACTGGCGGATTTAGGGTTTCTGGTCAGATTCAATAGTATTTGTAAGTAATATATACTTACATGATGGATATTTTTGAAGACCTCAACGAGGAAAACTTTACCTTATTTGCGATTCGTCATTACGACAATCCACAATGTACATCAACTGAAGAATTCTATGAGGACCTTCGGAGATTCCGATACCTAAAAAGACTTCTTAAACGATATCACAGGACAGGTGAATTAAGGGAAAGACTTATTCTCAATCATCTCATTATATTGAGCAATGTGTTCGGAGTACCGAACGCAATAAAAATGTTACAATATAAAATAGATGATGAATACTGGCCAGTTCTTAAAACTTGCCTTTTATACTTAGATTATATTGATGAAGAATGGGAAGTAGAAATACCATTAGATGAAATAGCAGTAAAACGGATGAGAAAAATATAAATGGCAACAAGAGCAATAGACACAGTAATCGTATTCAGAATTCTTAAACTCTTAACAACTCCTTGGGAAGAGCAAGCTGCATACAAAGAAGGCCTTATTGATAGCAAAGGCAAAAGACTAAAAAAAGAGAAAGTAAACACAGCAGATAGAAAAAATGCTTATACTTTCTTACACCGATTAGTATTCAATCTAAAAAGACTTATGGAATTGTTACCCTTTGGTAAAACAAGGTTAGCATCATATGCTACTGCATTGTTTCTTATTAAAGAACACGCGGGTATCACAGGTAATAAATTAGATAAAGAAGTATTCAAGTATATGAAAGAATCAGGATTTCTTCAAGAAGATTTATTAGAAGATTTCATTCCAATTAATAAAGTACAAAATGAACGAACATATACTTTAGTCCGGCCTATGATTATAGATGAAGAAGTTGTAGCTGGACGAGGTGATACAATCATACATTCAGGTGCAAAACCTGCAGGTAAAGTATATGGAGTAAGCGTATTCAAAATGTACAATGTTGATAAAGAAGCAATGATGTATTGTACAAGTCACGATTTAAGATAATTATTTACATAAATAGTTATTATGAGTAGAAACTATAGAAAAGAATACGATAATTATCATTCACGACCAGAACAGAAGATAAGAAGAGCTGCTAGGAATGCGGCCAGAGCACGTTTTAAAGACGCTGATCCTAATAAAGATGTCCACCATAAAGACAACAATCCTTTAAACAACGATAAGAATAATCTTTCTTTAGTTACTCAACATTATAACCGTAGAGAGCCTAGACTCAGAGAAGGAGATGCTACAGAAGGAGCTTTACGAAAGCTTGAAGGTCAGTATTTTCGAAACAAAGTAGCACAACTTATACAAATAAGTGGAAGAAATGACACAGCTGGCTTAGAAACTAAAATTATGTATCAATCATCTGATGCTTTGAGAAAAAGTACAAGAGCATTTCAATTACATTTTCAAAAACAAAGATCATCAAGTGTAAGAGAATTGATAGCTAAAGCTGTCAATAAAGCAATGGATAAGAAAGATATATTTCAGGTTTGGGATGCTCCGTTTGCTAAAATGATCACAGCTTTTGGTGAAGATGTTAATGAGTCATTCACAAGTAGTCCAGGTATGATAGCTGTAGTTCATAATGGTAAAATTGTTGCCAAAGGTTCTAAATCTGCGATGACAAAGAAATTTAAAGAATTAAAGAAAAAATATCCTAAAGATGCTGGTCGTGTAGGAAAGTTAAAACTTGTTAGTGCACCTGGTAGTAAATATAAGGTCGGTAGTGTTTGGGAAGATGTTCAAGAATCTTTTGATTCTGATGCAATGATTAATCTTATGCAGAAGTATCTTAATACTAAAAATAAGAACGAGAAGAAAATTTTATTAAAACAGATTAACAGATATCAAAAGAAACTAGGTCTTAAAGTAACAGAAGATATGGGAACGGTTACAGGTCCACACATAGCGGGAACAGGAGATGATTCATCAACAGTTAAAGTTAGGAAGAAGAAGGTGCGTAGAAGAAAAACTGAAAATAGATTAAGTCCGTCAATGAAAGATTGGGAAAAACGACAACAGTTGTCGAAACAAATTAGACAAAAGTTCTGGAAAAGTTTCAGAAAAGACAAAAAGAAAGATGTGAAATTGAAGTTCAAATTGAAGAATCAGAAGTCACTTAGAAAGAGAATTATAGATAATGTTTTGGCCATTCAACAAAAAGTATGAACTTTGGGTAACCTATAACAAGGACGATAGAGTTTTAGGAGAGCCTGCTCCCATTCGAGAGAGCCATAGGTTTGTAGTCAATAGAAAGATTAAAATCACTCCAAAACACATTAAATTTAAAGATGATAAGTGGCGTCTTGTTGAAATAAAATCAGCAAAACCGATGGATTATATGTTAAGAGATTATAAAAAATGAATCAGTTATTTATAGGTATTATAATGGCCATGGCTTTGGGTGGATATTTCTTATATCAACAGAATGAATCACTTAAAATTGAAAATCTTGCTTTTCAAGTGAGAGATCAAGAACAAACAGCCACAATTAAAGCTCAACAAGAAAGTTTTGAGAAGCAGTCATCTGCTTTGAATAATATGACTGCTAGAAATGCTGAGATTGAGGGAGAAATGAATAGATATTTAGACATATTCAAAAGACATAATATGAATAAGTTAGCTATAGCTAAACCAGGTCTAATTGAAAAGAGAGTAAACGATGGAACAAAGAAAGTATTTGAAACGATTGAAGAAGATAGTAAATCACTTGACAATCTTGACGATCCTACCACTACTGATAATTAGTGGTTGTGCGACAAAACAAGTAGAAGTAATCACTAAACCCATAGAGATTGA
>CALBXV010000654.1 GCA_937890045.1 uncultured archaeon | reverse complement strand
AACAAACACTTAATATTCCATTTTTTGGAAGATTGGTAGGTAGATTTCTTAAAGTATCAGACCAAGGTATACAAGAAATAGTATGGGATAGGTTACAAGAAACTAGAGAGAAACAGGCCCATTATAAGGTAGTAATGGATAATGCCATAAATAAATATATGACTGATGATGGAAAGTTGGATTTATCTAAATTAAATGCAGAAGAAAAACACGCAATGTTGGCTGATACAAGTTGGGTTACTAGGTATTCTAATGCGGTACAAAAGACATTTGGTACACAATGGTTGCATATTTTAACTGGGTTAGATGGTCATGAATTGGTGGATGCCATCCAAACTATGACTAAAATACAATACGATTTTAATTATAATATTGACTATTTGCAGGAGAAGTAAATGTTTAAAAATCAAAAGAATAATGGTATTATAGAGTAAATAGAACTATGACAATTTCAACTACGATAATTAAAAATAGCTATTCGGGTGATGATAGTACAACTGTTTTTGCCTATGCTTTCAAGATAGCAACAACAGCCGATATAGAGGTTATTATTCGTTCTTCCGCAGGTGTGGAAACGACAAAAACTTTAACGACCCATTATTCTGTAAGCGGTGCGGGTGTTGCTACAGGTGGAAATGTAACGATGGTTACTGCTCCAGCTACGGGAGAAACTTTATTTATACGAAGAAGTACAACTAGAACACAAGCTGTAGATTTGGTGGAAAATGATCCTTTTACGGCAGATAGTGTCGAAGGAGCATTTGATAAAAATTTAGCTATTTCACAAGAAGTACAGGAAGAACTTGATCGTTCAATTAAAGTTTCAAAAACCAATACTATTACATCAAGCGAATTTACCGATAGTGCTTCAGATCGGGCAAATAAAGCATTAGGATTTGATGATAGCGGAGATTTAACAACCATTGCAGATTTCAATCCTGTTGGTGGAGATTCAGCTTTATTTCAATATTCAACAACTACAACTGACGCAGATCCAGGCGGAGGTTATGTAAGATTTAATCACGCAACGATTTCTTCCGCAACAATAATGTATGTGGATGATCTGGATTATAATGCGACTGACGTTTCAGCTTGGGTACAATCCTTTGATGATGTTTCAGGCAACGCAACAAACAGAGGAAGAATAAGAGTTCACAAAGCAAGCGATCTAGGCGTTTGGCATTCTTTAAAAGTTTCGGCTGCCGTAACAGATGCTTCAGGTTATACAAAAATTACTTTTGTTTATATTGATGGTGCTGGAAGTTTAGCGGCTG
>CALBXV010000653.1 GCA_937890045.1 uncultured archaeon | reverse complement strand
TTTATATGTTGTTGAACTAATTTTACATGAGAATATAAATCTCCCCATTCATTTAGTTGTTCTTTTTCTTCTTTAATTAAATTTTTTAATTTTATCATTTATCCCACTCCACTTTTTTAGGGTTAATCCCTCTATCTTCCTTTAATATGTCTTTTAATTTAATCACTATTTATTCTCTTTTAACCATCCAGCATTCTGTTCACAAATACCTTTCAAAGTTTCAATTGCTCTGATATATTTGTTTGCGTGAGATTTTTTAACATTCTCTAAAGCATCAGTTACAGGTAATTTGTTCAATTCACCTATCATTTTCATAATAGTGTCATTAACCATACTTACCGCTTTCATTATCTGCTGTCTTTCATGAAGTTTTAATGCCTTTTCTTTTAACTTACCGTGTTTAACATCATATTCGGTTCTAAACTTTTTAATATCATCAGTAAGTCCAGATTTAACTTCATTAATTTTATGTAATTCTTCTCTGACAATATTTCGTAATTGTGTTTTAGTTATTTTCATTTCATTACTCCTCAATCAATTTTTATCCCATAGGATGGCTTTTCATATATTTAACAAATTGTCTAGCACCATCAATATATCCTAACAATTCTTTTTTATCTACTCCTCTAAACATGGAATCTTTCAATACTATTTTAAGAATAGCCTTTAAATTTTTATTTTTATTTCGTAATACTATACCTTGTAATACATCGGCTTGGTCTGATGTTAATATACCCATTCCAGCTTCATTTACGGATTCATCAATTGCTTTTGGGTATTTTGTTTTCTTAGCAAGTTGTAAAAGTTTTTTTATATCGGCTGGTTTATTTCTGTTAAATTTATTAGCGTTCTTTTTATCTTTGAAGATTGCAGATACTTTTTTACCATTAACATCAATCATAATGATAATACCTTTTTTACCAAAATATCTTTCATCAGATACAGAGATGCGTTCATTTACAGTTATTAAATCTTTTAATTTTAACATTACTTTAACTCCGTCCAATCTTGTGGGTTTGTATATCTTGCTTTATAATACCATTTTTTATCTTTTACAGACCAAATATATGCAAATTCTTCACCACTATTAAATTTTACTTTATCTCTACTGGCCCACATTGCACCATACCGATCTTTCTCCCCTCTATCACGACCATAAAATACAGTTTCTCCCTTTTTTGGATTTTCAAAAGTATGGTCTTTTCCACCTTTCATACTTTTATCAATAGAAGAAATACCATTTTTTCCAAGTTTTAATAATTGTTTAACTTTAGCTGGATTATTATAATATTTTTTCAACATCTTACCAGCATGTTTTGGATATCCATCCCAATGTCCATAGGTGGATGCTATTTTACCACTTGGTGCTTCAATTCCCACTAACCAACGAGTTCCTTCAGTTAATACTGACAGAACTTCTTCTTTAATTATTTCTCTAATTTTTGTTTTAGTTATTTTCATTGATTTTTCCAGTTCAGACATGAATCTTTCTTGTAGAAATATTTCGTGTGCTCGGTCTGTATGGGAACAACAGGTTTTTCCCTCTGTACAGTTATTGCAACATTCTTCATTTACGGATTCTCGTCTAAAATCTTGTTGTTTTTGCATTAAAGCGCGATATTGAGCTACTTTATCTACAGGTTTATCATCTTTCTTCGTAAACTTATCTTTTAATCTTTTAAATATACCTTTTGCTTTATCATGTTGTGGATGGTTTTTATCTTTTAATGGTGTTATTGCTTTTATTTTTTTACCCGTATCAGGGTTTTGCATTTGCATCATTACCATAGCAGCGGCTGCAGAAGCAGCAGGATTTTCACTTAAAATATCTTCTTTAATACTTTCCATTCTTTCCGTACTATGTGGTTCATCGAAATCTGAATTTTTCTCTTTAGTATAATCTCTAAATCCACTTGGATGGATATTTACTCCATCTTTTATATCTTGATATTCTTCACGTACTATACGTTTTAAAACTTCCAAAGCATTTGACATTTATTCACTCCAATGATTACAGTTTGTCATCTATAAATATTAAACTCTAAGAAAAAACTTTTACGCCGTACTTTTTAGAAAATGCAATTGCATCAATATAAGAATTTACAATTGGTTGTCCTTTTATGTTTAAACTTGTGTTTAATACCATAGGACACCCCGTTTTTAAGTAAAATTCCCTAATTAATTTGTAAAATCCAGGATTATCGTCTTTTGAGACTGTTTGAACTCTTGAAGTTCCATCCACATGACAAATAGCAGGATATTTCTTTGGATATTTACATTTTGCTACAAATTGCATAAATTGTGACTTCTTAACGGGCATATCAAAGATTTCGTGTGCATATTCTTCTAATACTGCTGGGGCAAAAGGTCTAAATTCTTGTCTATGTTTGATTTTATTCACTTTATCTTTAATTTTCTTACCACGAGGATCTGCCAACAGCGATCGATTGCCCAATGCGCGCGGCCCGAACTCAGCACGTCCACTTGCAACTCCAACTATGTTAGTTAGAAGTAATTCATCTAATACTTTTTTTCTAGGATACCTTCCTTTTATATCGTATCCTGTAAAAGGTGTTTTCCAATTAACGTGCTCTCCAAAAGCATATGCCGCACATCCAAGTGATGAACCCGCATCTCCTGGATTTGGTAATATCCATAAATTAGGATATAACTCTTCTGCAATAATACTATTGGCCACACAATTTAATGCAACTCCACCACCATATACACAATTATCTGTTTCGGGAACTAATCGTTTGGCCAATTCAAATACACTATATATCTCATCTTCACAAATACTCTGTACATTAGCTGCTATATCAAATTTCCATTTTTCACTATCATCGTCGGGGTAGTATTCTGGATTCCAATCTAAACATCCTCTATGTAGATTTTGTGATAATCTAATAGGTAATGGTGTCTCTTTGAAAAAATCATTCCGTATATTCTGTTTTAATTCTTCATCAACCGTTCCCCAACCTGCCATTCCCATTAAGATGTATTCATCTTCTTGTGGTTTCAATCCTAATCGTTGTGTCATTGCACTATACCACAATCCTAATGAGTTTGGATATTTCAAACTATATCGTTTCTCTAAATGACTACCATAGGCATACCAAATAGAACAAGTTTCCCATTCTCCCATAGCATCTATAATCACAATAGCAGATTCTTCATACGGGGATGTAAAATATCCTGCCGCTGCGTGTGATTGATGGTGTTGAACGT
>CALBXV010000652.1 GCA_937890045.1 uncultured archaeon | reverse complement strand
AATTATCACCAGAGATTGTTGAAAAATATTGGAATGAAGTTCAAAAAAATATGGCGTTTTTTCAGGGTATGTTTGGAAACGCTAATTTTATGTTAGTTGATAATAACGCTACTTTAAAACCTAAACAGGCTCAGAAGAAATTTGATATGTTAGTGAAAAAAGGAATAGGTAAATTTATTAGAAAACCTATGAAGAATAAAATAGCTAAAAATTGGATTAAGAAACAAAAATTATTAAAAAAGAGTGGTATCAAAGAAGTTGAAATACCATCTCCAAGTCGTGAATTAGTAAGGAAAAATAAAACTAATAGCATGAGTGGTTATAAAGATATAAAAGAATTTGTAAATAAACCAAAGATGAAGAAGGCATTACAAAAATTAATTGATAAAAATTTAATACCAAAAATGTATGCAAAAAATACTAGAAAATTACAAATTTTTCTTACTAATAATCCAATGGTAATGACTCAACTATTAAGATTACTTGGTGAAAATATTAATGAACAAAAAGAAATAACAAAAGTAGTAGGAATATATGGTGGAAGATTTCAACCTTTTGGTCCACATCATAAAAAAACTTATGAGTGGTTAAAGAAACAAGTAGATGAAGCTTATATAGTTACATCTAATTTAAAATCATTACCAAGACACCCTATGAACTTTAGAGAAAAAGTTCGTCATATGGTTAAGATGGGTATTCCTAAAAATCGTATTATTAAGGAAACATCACCATATAAGGCTGTAAATACTTTAAAGAAATTTGATGAAGATACAACTGCAGTAATTTATATTTTTGGAAAGAAAGACGCGGGTAGATTAAAAGGTGGTAAATACTTTGATGATTATAAAAAGAATAAAAATAAGATGACTGGATATAGAGATCGTGGATATATTCTTACTGCACCGCATGTTTCAGTTAGTGTCGGTGGTAAAGAAGTTAGTGGAACTACTATGAGACAACTACTCGGTTCACCTGATTATGAAAAGAATAGAGAAAAGTTATTTAAGAAAGCATTTGGATATTTTGATAAAGGTATCTATACTATGATGAATAATAAATTTAAAAAGTTATTTGAATCTTTAGATGATTTTTTAATTAATAATGATATGAATAAAATAATAAAAGAAGGAAGCATAACAGTTGGTTCACCAGTTGACGATGGTCCTGCAACTTTTCATAAAGGATTTAGTACTTATAAAAGAAATGCTAAAGAATGGATTGACTCTATGTATAAAGATACTGGTTGGGAATTAGTTCAGTATATTTTAGGAAAACATGCTGTAAATCCTGATTATGATTATACATTAAAGTATACTATTGTACCTGCAGTATCATATCAAAGTCAGGGAAAATATAAAAAACACATAGAAGATAAAGTTTTAAGAAATTTAGGATATGAAGTTATTAAATGGATGGGATTAGAAGATAAAGGAGTTGACCCTAAATCACCCGCATTACCTGGAGCAGACGGTGAAACTGAAAATACAGATTTAAAAGAAAGAATTAATTTAGATAAAGAAGTACAGTTAATACTTGAAGCAGATAGAATGACTTTAGAAGAGGGAGTTAAGTTTAATAACTTTTTAAAGGATTGGGCCAAAAAAGCAAAACAACCTTTAGATAAAGTTAGAAAAACAATGATGAATAAGAATACATTTTCTATTGCGAAGTTAAATGACTTTAGTGTAGATAAGGTATTAGAGAATGCTAAAAAAGGTTTCAAAGTATATCAAAAGATTATCAATTATGTTCCTAATAAGATAGCAAATAAATTAGCAACAACAAAAATTGGACAAAAGAAAGAAAAAGCATTAAAAAAATTAGATAATTTCTTACAGAAACATCCAAAATTAAAAAGAGTAATGGGTGTAGCGGCCGCAGCAGGTATAACTTACGCTTGGACTAAGATGACATTTATTGGAGACCCAGAATATGATTTAGATTTATCAGCAGCAGCTACAGCGGCAGCGACAGGAGAAGTTTCAATGGCAGATTTATTTAGTGGCACAATGGGAACTAAGTTCTTAGTATTAACTGCAGTAGGAGCAGCTACAGGATTAACAGCACCTTATACAAAAATTTTAGGTAGTGCTGCAACTATGGCAGCCGGTGTTACATTTGGTGCTATTAGAGCTTATAAAGCTCATAAGAAAAAGAAAGCTGATGCAAAAAAGAAAACATCTGCACCAGATACCGTAAAGAATCCAAATCCAAAAGGAAGAAAGAAAACAATCAGTCGTCAAAGTGCAGTTAGGTGGGTAGCAAAGAATAAAGGACCGAAAGCGGCTAAAAAGTACGCTAGTAGTTTATCTGAAAGAATTAATTTAGATGAAGAAATACAGTTACTTATTGAAGGTGGAGCATATGGACATATGAATCACCCGTTTGATGATAAAAATATTACATTTTCAGATTTAAAGAATATAATTATATTAGGATTAGGTGGTGAATTAAGTCGTGAAGATAATGTTACAGAGAAACTTGATGGACAAAATTTAATGGTTTCTTGGGTAAATGGGAAATTAGTTACAGCTCGAAATAAAGGTCAATTAAAAAACTTTGGTTCATCAGCGATGGATATAAAGGGTGTTGCTTCTAAGTTTTCAGGTAGAGGTGACATTAGAGATGCATTTGTATTTGCAATGAAAGATTTGAATAAATCAATAGGTTCTTTATCTGATAAACAAAAAGAAAAAATATTTGGTAATGGTAAAAACTGGATGAACTTAGAAGTTATGTATCCAAAGTCTGCTAATGTAATAGATTATGATAAAGCACAAATAGTATTTCACGGAACATTAGAATATGATGAAAGTGGTACAGCAATAGGACAACCTAAAGATTCAGCTCGTATGTTAGCTGGTATGATTAAACAAGTTAATCAAAGTGTACAAAAACATTATACAATTGGTAAACCACAATTTTTATCAGTACCTAAAGTACAAGATTTTAGTAAAAAGAAGAAAGTATATTTGAATAGATTAAAAAAGTTACAAAACCAGTATAAACTTAAAGATAATGATACTTTATCTAAATACCATCAATCATACTGGGAAGAGTTTATTTTTAATGCGTCAAAACAAATGAAATATAAGATACCAAATCATATTTTAGTTAACTTAACTAAGAGATGGGCGTTCTTTGATAAGTCATATAAGATACCAATGATAAAGAAAGATATAGATAATAAGAAATTTCTTGATTGGGTATTATCATTTGATAAGAATGACCACCAAAATTGGGTAAAACAGAATATGAAACCATTTGAAGTGTTGTTTTTTGATGTAGGAGCTGAAATATTAAAGAATATTGGTGGATATTTAGCCGCTTCACCCCAAAAGGCCGTACAAAAGATACGAAAAGATGTGATTAATGCAATAAAGACAGTAAAAAGTGGTGGAGATATAAAAAAGATACAAACTTTGAAGTTACAATTAGATAAATTAAATAAAATTGGTGGATTATCCGCAATTGTACCATCAGAAGGAATAGTATTTAAGTATAACGGTAAAACATATAAGTTTACAGGAGCATTTGCGCCAGTAAATCAAATATTAGGTTTATTAAATTTTTAATTAAGAGGTAATATGTCATATAGTAGAGAAAATAAACGACAAAATGAAGCGTTACAAACTATTTTACATGGAGAAACTCCAGAAAAACGAATTTTTGTCGCTCAAGAAGATTTAGACTTTAAAAAGAAGTTAAAACTAGAAAAAGAAGAAGAACGAAACCGAATAGATGAAAAATTAGAGATAACTAAAGAAGCAAGAGTACCTTGGTTCTGTCCTGAATGTAAAAAAGTAATGAAAAGACGGTTAGATGATAGAATGTGGTATTTATACAGTCATTGTTTAGACTGTCAAGTAAAAGTTGAAAATAAACTGAGGATTGACGGTACATATGATGAATGGGCTACAAAAAAAGTGATTGCAAACAAATTAGCCTGGGTAAGAGAGCAAAAACAAAGTATTGAAGAGTTTAAAAAACAAGATTCTGTAGAATTTTGGCAACAAGTTAGACCTGATGGATATTCCGTTGATAAAGAAAAGTGGCAAATGGATATGGAAGATATTAAAAAACAGGCCGATAAAGCTTTAGAGCATCTACAAAAAATAGAAGATTCTTTAAAGTAATATATTTATATATAGGGAAATAACATAGTAAGTCGAAAATAATCGACATAATAGGAGAAAATAAATGGCAACAATAACAAGTGGTGGTAAAGGAAGAACTGATGTGTCAAGTAGAAGCGTACCTTCTATAAAAGATGATGCAAAGTTTGGCAAAATTAAAACCGCAACTGCTGGTATAACACATTTTACTGGTTCTGATGCCGGTTCAAGTGGATTTATTATAACTACTGCAGGAAGTTCAGTTATTTGGCCAACCGAAGGTGATTCTATTGCGGCATCATCTTTAACTGCTAAAACACTTTATGAAATAGGTGTAAAACAAATAAGCGGAAGTGGTACTGTAAGCGTAGTATATTAATATGGACCGAAACTCAAAAGGACAATTAAAAGATGTAATTAAACAGGAGTATGTAAAATGTGCATCCGACCCTGTTTATTTCTTGAAAAAGTATTGTGTGATACAACATCCAATAAAGGGTAAGATACCTTTTAATTTATATAATTTTCAAGAATCAACTGTTAGTGATTTAGTACAGCATCGCTTTAATATAATTTTGAAAGCAAGACAATTAGGGATATCAACACTAACTGCTGGATACTCTTTATGGATGATGACATTTCATCACGATAAAAACATCTTGGTAATTGCTACGAAACAAGAAGTTGCCAAAAACTTAGTAACAAAAGTTCGTGTAATGCACGCAAATTTACCGAGCTGGTTAAAACAACCTTGTGTTGAAGATAATAAGTTATCATTGAGATATAAAAATGGTTCACAAGTAAAAGCAGTATCAAGTGGTGAAGATGCTGGTCGTTCAGAGGCATTATCATTATTAATACTTGATGAGGCAGCATTTATTGATAGGATTGATACAATATGGGCAGCAGCATCTCAGACATTATCAACTGGTGGACAATGTATAGCACTATCTACACCGAATGGTGTTGGTAATTGGTTTCACAGAACTTGGATGGATGCAGAAGATGGGTTAAATGATTTTAATTTTATGAAGTTACACTGGACATCACATCCTGAGAGACTACAAGACTGGAGAGATGAACAAGATAAATTGTTAGGCCCTTCAATGGCGGCTCAAGAATGTGATTGTGATTTTATTACATCTGGTCAATCTGTAGTTGATGGTGTTATTTTAGAGGAGTATAGAACTACACAAGTTAAAGACCCAATTGAAAAGAGGGGTATTGATAGTAATGTTTGGATATGGGAGCCACCAAATTATACAAAAGATTATATAGTATGCGCTGATGTTAGTAGAGGAGATGCTACAGATTATTCAGCATTTCATATTTTAGATGTAGAGAGTTTAGAACAAGTAGCCGAATATAAAGGTAGAATGTCTACAAGAGATTATGGTAATTTATTAGTTAATATATCAATTGAATATAATAATGCTTTACTTGTAGTTGAAAACAATAATATTGGTTGGGCTGCTATACAACAATGTATTGATAGAGAGTATGATAATTTATTTTATATGAGCAAAGATTTACAAGTAGTAGATACTCAAAGACATATTAATAATAAAATTAATAGAATGGAAAAACAATTAATTCCAGGATTTACATTGACATCTAAAACAAGACCATTAGTAATAGCAAAATTGGAAGAATTTTTTAGAGAAAAATTAGTAACAGTTCATTCTCAAAGATTAATTGATGAATTGTTTGTATTTATATATAACGGAAGTCGTGCAGAAGCTATGTCAGGATATAATGATGACTTGGTAATGTCATATGCTATGGGATTGTGGATAAGAGAGACAGCTTTACGATTAAGAGCTGAAGGTATAGAATTGCAAAAGAAAGCAATGAATAGTATTACAACAAATCAAGGTGTGTATACACCAACAGATAACCAGAATGATTCTTGGGTGATGGAAGTAAATCAGAAAAAAGAATCATTAGAATGGTTAATTAAGTAAAGAGGTAAAAAATGGCTGATAAAAGTCTATTTGGTAGATTACAACGATTATTTTCTACAAATGTAATTGTAAGAAACGTAGGTGGCAAAAAATTAAAAGTTGCTGATACAAGTCGTACACAATCTATAACAAGAAACAATTTAGTTGATAGGTACCAAAAAATATTTACTGGTGCAGGCTTAAGTGGATATTCAGATTCACTATTAACTAAGTCAATGAGATTAAATCTTTTTAAAGATTATGAATCAATGGATAGTGATGCAATAATTTCAAGTGCTCTTGATATTTATGCAGATGAATCCACAATGAAATCTGAATATGGAGAAGTTTTAGAAATTAAAACTGATAATCATCAGATAAAAGAAATATTACATAATTTATTCTATGATATTATAAATATAGAATTTAATTTATGGCCATGGGTTCGCAATATGTGTAAATATGGTGATTTCTTTTTGAAGTTAGATATTTCTGAAAAATATGGTATTACAAATGTAGTCCCATTATCGGCGTATGATGTATCAAGATTAGAAGATCTAGACCCCGACAATCCAGAATATGTTAAATTCTTAATAGAGTCAGTTACAAATCAACATAGATATAAACAAGAAGATTCTGTTACAAAAGAAGAATTAGAAAATTATGAAGTAGCTCATTTTAGATTACTATCTGATTCTAATTATCTCCCATACGGTAAATCTCAAGTTGAAGGTGCTCGTAAGATTTGGAAACAATTAACCCTTATGGAAGATGCTATGTTAATACATAGAATCATGAGAGCTCCTGAAAAGAGAATTTTCAAATTAGATATTGGAAACATACCACCTACTGAAGTTGATAATTATATGCAAAAAGTTATTAATAAAATGAAAAAAGCTCCAGTAGTTGATGAAGATACAGGTGATTATAATTTAAAATATAATATGCAGAATATTACAGAAGATTTTTTCTTACCAGTTCGTGGTGGAGATAGTGGAACACAAATAGATTCATTACCAGGTTTAACTTATGAAGCAGTTGAAGATATTGAATATCTTAAACATAAACTTTTATCTTCATTAAGAATACCAAAAGCGTTTTTAGGATTTGAAGAACAAATTGGTAGTAAGGCAACACTTGCAGCAGAGGATGTAAGATTTGCTAGAACTATTGAAAGAATTCAAAGAATTACAATATCAGAATTAACAAAGATAGCTATTGTTCACTTGTATGCACAAGGTTATCAAGATGCAGATTTAGTTAACTTTGAATTAGGTCTTACAAACCCATCTACAATATATGAAGAAGAAAAAGTAGAATTATGGAATAATAAAACTTCACTTGCAAGTTCTATGTTACAAGACGGTTTAGTTTCTTCAGAATGGATTTATAAAAATATATTTGGATTTACTGATGAAGAAATACAAAAACTTGATAAAGAGATAGCATTTGATTACAAACAAAAATTCAGAAGGTCACAGATTGAAAATGAAGGAAATGACCCAGCAAAAAGCGGAGAAGCAACTGGAACACCATCAGATATGGCAATGGGTAGAACAAGTCACGAATTAGATGATTTGGGACCTAATGGAGGTTCACCTCCCGGCGGTTGGGATGGTGCAGGTAGACCAAAAGAAGGCCCTAAATATAGTAAAGATGGTAGTGCAAGAGGTAGAGACCCACTTGGAGCTCACGATAAGAAAAAGGGTGGTAGCAGTTCACGAAGATTTGGTAAACATTTAGCTTTAGCTCACTTTGATAAATTGAAAAAAACGATGAAATTTAATAAATATGATAATAAAATTATAACAGAGGCACAAGAACTAGAAGAAGAGTATAATAGTGAGATAAGTTCTTTAAGCGAAAGTGTTTCAAATGAATGATTATTATTTAACTTTATATTTATTTATGACATACTATATTAAACATTGGAGTATTTTATAATGGCTCGAAAATTGAAACATTCTAAAATAAAGAATACGAGTATTCTTTTTGAATTATTAACAAGACAAATTACAGCAGACGTTTTAGCTGGAAAAAGTACAAAATCAGTTAAAATTGTAAAGAAATATTTTAATGAAAATACTGAATTGGGTAAAGAATTACAATTATATAGAGTACTTTCTGAAAAATATTATGAATCTGCAGATAGAGCGACTCAATTAGTAGAAGCAGTTATTAAATCACGAAAAAAATTGAATACTTCAACGTTAAGGCGTGAGAAATACAATCTTATTAAAGAAATTAAAGACAATTATAATGCTAATGACTTTTTTAATGGTCGAATATCTAATTATAGAATATTAGCATCAATTTATAATGTATTTCAAGCAGAAACCATATCTACTATATTCGATCCCGAAGCAGTTGTTAATTCTAAATTTACTGTTTTAGAACATATTACTAGTAAAAAACTTAATTTAACTGAAACTAAAAATAAAGTTTTACGTGAATATAATAAAAAAGATAAAGATTTAAGATTATTAGCATATCAAATTCTTGTAGATAAATTTAATCAAAAATATAAAACACTAGATGAATCTCAAAAGAGTTTATTGAAGAATTATATTAATAATGTTAGCAATACAAATTCAATGAGAGAATATATTGATAGCGAAGTAGTAAAAATTAAAAAAACATTAAAAATTTACACACCTGAAGTTACTGATAAAATTACCAAGATTAAATTAACTGAAGCTATAAATCAAATAGAAAATTTAACAAAAGGTAGAATTGTAAAAGATAAACAGGTTTTAACCCTAATGCGATATTATGAACTAATCAAGGAGATTAAGAATGTCCATAAAAGTTGAAGTATTACGTAAATATATTAGAGAACTTATTAAACAGGAATTAGAAGAAGCATCCGTAACTGGTAATATAGATGGGGGTGCTGGTCCACCTAAAACTCCAGCAGCATTTCGTAAGAAAAATTCTAAAAAAATTAAAAAAGCTGGACACGAAGAAGGCCATAAAAAACCTGATGTATTTGGGTTTTCAAAAGTAAGTGAAGCTAAGTTTCATGTAAAAACTGAAATAGGTAGTGTGATAATTGACGCTGGTGGTAAAGGTGAGGCAGTTATGAAAGTTGCTAAAGCACTTAAAAAGGGTCGTAAAGGTATTATAAGTGTAAATAGAGTTGGTGTTTCTAAAGCAAAACAAGTTGATAAGAAACTTGAAAATGTAACAGAAGGTAAATACCACGATTATAAAAACGATGAATCTCTATCAGCAAAACAAAAAATTGGTTACTCAATGAGAGAGGTTCGAGATAAGTTAACTGAGTTAGATAAACTTGTTAAAATGAATGTGAGACTGAAGAATGAAATAGGAGTAGATTCTACATCCTATTGGAAACGAACTCACACGGCTATGAAAAAAATTAGTGAAAGGTTAGTTAAATTAGCTAATAAAGTCGGTCAACTTTACTAATCTTATCATGAAACCATCTTGGAATAAAGATGGACTTAATTTTTTAGGAAGATTATTAAGTCTATCTAATTTGAAGCGTCGCTGGCTCATAGAAGAAACTAAAGTCAGAGGTGAAGAACCCAATAAAATGGAAACTATTAATTTTATCAATAGATGGATAAAAAAATTAGAAGATTTGAAAAACGAAATTATTAAAACACGGAGTTAGATGTGAGACAACTTATAGTAGATTATTTACCATTTGAAATAAAACAGGAACAGATTAATGAATCCATGAAAGAAAATAATGGAAAATTGGTTGTTCGTGGTGTTTTACAAAGAGCTGAAGCTAAAAACCAAAATGGCAGAGTTTATCCTCGTGAAGTCTTAGTACGTGAAGCTAAAAAATATCATAAAGAATTTATTAAACAGAGTAGAGCAATGGGTGAATTAGACCACCCTGAAAGTTCTGTAGTAAATCTTAGTAATGTATCTCATAATGTAAAAGAGATGCATTGGGAAGGTGATAATTTATTAGGTGAAGTTGAAGTATTAAGTACACCATCGGGTAATATATTAAAAGAATTATTTAAAAGTGGAATTAAACTTGGTATTTCTTCTCGTGGAATGGGTTCAGTAGAAACTGTAAGTGAAGCTGGAGAACAGTCACAAGAAGTACAACCAGATTTTGAACTAATAGCATTTGATTTTGTATCTAACCCATCTACACATGGTGCATTTATGTATCCAATGAGTGAAGGTGTTAATAGTGATATAGAAATTCCAGCTGGAAGAGCGTGTGGAGAATATTGTAAGGTAGAATCAGTTATTAATGATATTATGCGAGGAGCATAATATGATAAGTCTAAAATCACTAATCCGAAACATGAAAGAAGCTAAAATTACAGCACCTAAGAAAGGTGTAAAGACACCTTTGGATGCTAAAGTTCAGATACCTGGATATGGTGTGATGACGAGAAAACAATTACAAGGTGGCATTCAAAGAATGTTAACTGAAACAACAAAGTATGTTAAAAAAGGACAAGTAGAGAACGCTTACAGTATATTATATAAAAGAAGTGTCTTGAAAGGATTTTTGGAAACAGAAATTAAACATAGTGGGAAATAAAATGAAAATTTTAGAATCATATAAAAAAATAGCAAAAAGTATGTTGATAGAACATGCATGGGATAGAAAATTTGGTGAACCATTACCTACATTAGAAGATGTGATGAAAGAAGCTGAAGT
>CALBXV010000651.1 GCA_937890045.1 uncultured archaeon | reverse complement strand
ACTAATAAATAGATATTTTCATAAAAAAATCATAAAAGAGTATGAAAAATTCTACCGTTATTTCCAGATACGATATTTATTAGTGAATAAATCTATTTTGGAGAAATTAATTGAGCGTAGTAAGACGTGAAAATCAACTTATAGGATTAAAAAATCTTGATGTTTTTATAGAAGATCCTGGCTATAATTCAGATTATTTTAAGATTATAGACTGTCCTAGTATACTTACACAAGGTAAAAGTAGTTTTCTTATTGGTGGTTCTCAATATCTTAAATCAGGAGTTGATTTAAAAGTTGAGTTGGTTAATGATGAAAACGATGAAGTAATTTATACTACTCCAGTCTTTGGACACTTAGAGGCTGGATCCCGTAGAGTTTCAATCGAAGTTTATGAAGATGTAACTCCTGGATCACATACATTATATGTAGTTGGAGAATTAAATCCAAGTACAGTAAGTGTTCCACAAGAATGGCAAGGAACTTATAATGTAAGATGGTCTAGGCAAATTACTGTAAGTGGGACGGGGGTAAATACTGAACCAATTTATTTTTATAAACAGCCAAGTATAACTGTAAAAGAAATATTTAGGGGATATTTAGATACTCCTACTCAACTTACAAGTAGTGTTTATTTAACAGGAAGTGGTACTCCACGGGAAGGATTACCACCTTTAGTTCCAATTGAAAATACTACAGTTGGTGGACAGGCAACTACAGCTACTTATCCCGAATTAGATTTTGCTAATAAATCAAAGTTGGCTATTATAGAAAATAATAGACCATTGGTTAAACTTAGTGGTAGACATGGTCACGTAGGGTCTAAGGGTATGTATGTAAAACCTGCATCACCACCACCAGACGATTATTTAATAGGACTTAGCAGTACAACACCTGTAAATAGTTTGTATGTAGGAAATACTTTTACTATAAATAATCCACAAGTAAATACATCAAGATTTACATTACAATCTTATCATGAAGTTCCGGGAGTTTATAATTCTACCGTAATGAAAGTCATAAAGGATACAGTTTTTGTTCCTAAAGATGTTTTTTATGTTTATGATAACAGAACTTCTCCTGCAACTCTTGTTCCGGCTCCACTTGCGAGTCAATATATTACGGCCAGTTATCAAGATTTAACAACACAAACACCTTCAACTATAAATTATTTTTCATATGCAGATATACAGTTAACAGACTTGAAAACCTTTTCGGGTGATGTACACAAAGTAAAAGTTTATGCAAAAGGTGAAGGTTCTATTGGGGATTTTGAAAAAATATATGACTCTCCAATTGAAAGTTCTGAAATTTTATTTGATGGTAGTGATAATACTCTTTTGGGTAATATGGGGTTTTGGGTTGGTCAAACCAGATTAAATCAATACTGGGAAGCTTTTCAAGGTCAACATGGAAATGGTGGTTCTGGAACTATAACTTATCATACGTCCAGTATAATGGATGCTATGGAAATTTCTGGATCAAATTTAGAATATAATCACGAATTAAGAGTTCAGCTTAAAAAGGCGGGAAGTTTTATTGCCGGAAATTCATATACATTTAGGGGTAACTTATATGGTATAAAAACTAAAAAGAAAGATATCGATGGAAATTCTGGAAAGAAAGGTGAATTTTTTATATATGCATCAGGGTCAGCTTTTAACAAAGATACACTTGAAGGTTCACAGTGGGGATCTCAAAAATTATTTGTTCCTGATTTTCCAAACGGAGTTGATAGTTTTAATTTTGGAGTTATAGAAGGTAATTTTATAGCAGATAATACTGGTCCAGGAACAATTCAATTTAAAGTTCCATCGGGTAAGTGGTATATTTCTGATATTTCAGTTAAGGCCTCCAGCGATACAGCATTTAGTCCTGATTATGTACAAGTAATTGCTCCAGTTCCAGTATTATATACAAGACCTGATAAGGTTAAATTTTTAGTAGAGTTTTATGATGTAAATAATAATATAGCAGATACGGTTATTTTTAGTGATAAATTTGAATTTCAAGGTCAAAATTTGGCCATTGGTGGGACAGATAATATATTAAGTGGTTCTATGACTATGGGTAATGCGTTGTATGAAGGTATAGAAATGGCTGGTTTAAGTTCTGCATATGTTCGTTCTATTGGATATGAAGGATTTACGAATGCGTATAACGCTACAGGAACTAATTCTGGGTTTGTCATGTGGAGTGGTTCTATATTACCAGACAGTGGTGATAATTATGCAGGAGTTGGGTTAGAGTTAGTTGGTAGTAGTGGAAGTTATTTAAGATTTAGAACCAATCCAAGTGATTTAGATATTAGAGCAGATTCATTCTTTGTTGGTAATTCGTCTACTCAATTTATAAGTGGTAGTGGTGGAAATATAGAAATAAGTTCATCTAATTTTCATCTTACTAATGAAGGTGATGTTACAATGCAAGGAACGATTAATGCAATTGCTGGTGATATAGGTGGATTTGGTATTTCAAGTAATTCAATCAGTAGTTCAAACAATAATTTAATATTATTGTCAAGTGGACAGATAACTGGTTCAGAAGTATTATTTACAGGTGGTAAAATTGCTGGATGGGATATAGATTCTACAACTATAGCTTCTGCTGATGATAAAGTCATAATAGATTCTTCTAATAAGAAAATTACAATAAACAATACAACATTTGGCAATTCAGGAATACAATTAGATTATAATAGTGGTAGTCCACAATTTTATGTTGGTGATGGTAGTAATGATTATGTAAAATATAATAGTTCTGGTGTAGATATAAAAACAGGAAATCTTGAAGTAGATGCAACAAATATAGAATTATCGAGCGCAAACGCATCTGCTTCTTTTGGTGAAGGTAAAGTAGTAATACTTGGTGGACAAGGTAGAATAAATATTGGTACAGCAAATATAGTATCACTACAGGGTGGTGGAACTGATAATTTTATGGTTATGGGTGCAAAGAATGATGGTGTTTCTACTTCATATCCAACTACAATAACGACTGCAGGTGGATTAAGTGGTATTTCC
>CALBXV010000650.1 GCA_937890045.1 uncultured archaeon | reverse complement strand
CAACCACAAATTACTGGATCAAGAGTATCCGCTCATAATAAACAATTAGTAAAGTGGTATAGTAGTTCTTTAAGTCAATCAAAAGATTTGTATTACTCTTCATCATATGCTCGTAGTACACATGATACGAGATATGAGGAATTTTCATCTTTAGCTAATTTGTTTTTTGAGGGGTGTAAAAATACAAGAAATACAACTATTGACGGAGCAGATCCAGTAGAGACAACAGATACTAAACCAACAAGGTTGGTGGTACAGGAACCTGGCGTATCCAGATTAAGGACACCATAAAATTAAGAAAGATTATATTTATATATGAGATTCTACAATCAAAAAAGCAAATCATTTTATTTTTATTTGATGTATATTTATAAGAAAATAGGAGATTAAAACATGGGTTATCTCGATAATACAACTCAAACAGTAGATGCGATTTTAACAAAAAAGGGAAGAGAGCTATTAGCTCGTGGAGAAAATGAATTCAAAGTCACTAAATTCGCATTAGGTGATGACGAAATTGATTATTCATTGTGGGATGTAACACATCCTAATGGTACAAGTGCATATGGTTCGGCCATAGAGAATTTACCGTTATTGGAAGCAGTTCCAGATGAAAATCAAATAATGAGATATAAACTGGTAACTTTACCGAAAGATACGGCAAAACTGCCTGTTGTTACATTACCGCAATCTTCTTTTACTTTTACAAGAGCAGGAGTACAACAGGGTATTGTTCCAAATACTGCGAATGGTAGTGATGCAACTGGTGGATATACTATTATCCTACACAATGCTGACGCATGTGATTTATTTGTTGCAGCTGGTGGAGCAGTTGAGAGAACGGGCGGAACTTCGGCAGTATTTCTTAGTGATTCTGAGAGAAAGAGAAGTACAACAGTTATTGGTAAATCTTTTAATCTTGTATCGAGGACTACAACAACTACAATCGCAACACAGATAACTATTATAGGAAATGATACTGGTGGTATAACCACGATTCCTGTTACAGTTAAAGCGAATTCATAAGGAGTTAAAAGATGGCTGAAATTTATACAAGATTTCGTGATGATGAAGATATAATCACGAGTATACAACAAACTATTTCATCAGGAATGTGGTCAGGTGGTACGGGAACATTAAGTAGTTTTTATACTTCGTCTGTACAGAGTGGTAGTACTGGACAATATTATTATGATGTATATAAAACAGATCCCGCTTCAGATAGTGAAGCTGAAATTCAATTTTCTGTAGCTTATGGTCATAAAGGTGGTAGTGGTTCTTTAGGTCAAACAGGTAATTTTCCAAGTAAGGCTATATATTCACAATATCGTAATTTATTGTTAAGTCCTAATGATAATTTTTTCACTTTCACTCCAACAACGGATGTAAGTTCTATTTACGCTATATCATTAACACGAGCTCGTTTACGTGAGAAAATAGATCCAGGTAACTGGGAGTTAAGATTGGCTACAGCTGAATCTTCAGCTACAAGTGGTTCAGGTAAGATTAAACTTATTGATGATAGTGGTGCTACAACCAACCCAACTGTAAGTGAGGGGGGTCGTGTCTTTAATGTAGTTAGTGGTACTATAGCAGGTGGTACTGCAGATACAAATACTACTGCTGCTAATGAAACTTCGCATGGAGCTTATGGTTTGGTATATCCAGATATGGGTCTAATTATTTTGAATGCAAATAAATTAGATGCAGCTATTTCTATGTCAACAGGTACAGCATCAGCTGGAACAGATGCAGATAATGCAGGCAAGATGTTTGATGCTATTGCAACAGGTAGTTATTTTGTAGCAAGACGTGAGGAAAAGTTAAATACTACTCATTTTTTCTGTAGGATAACAAATAAGAAATATAACTTTAGTACCAACCCAACATTTTATACAGCATCTACAGGTGCTATGACAAATCCTTCTTTCTTTAAAGACCCGAAGGTTTATTTAACAACAGTTGGTTTGTATAACGATAATAATGAATTACTTGCTGTCGCTAAGTTGAGTAAACCATTGTTGAAGTCATTTTCAAGAGAGGCGATTATAAAAGTAAAATTGGATTTTTAAAATTCAAAGGGCCCAAAAATGTTTAAGACTATAGAGCCCACAGATGTATCTATAAAACCTTTCAAAGTTTTTAAAAAGTTTAAGGTAACGGATGCTGATAGTGGTAGTGGGGTATTTGGGATTCAAGGCCAATCCAGTAGTGTTTACGCTTTTGAACCAGGTAGTTCACCCTCACATTCTTTTACTACTTCCAATTATCCATATTCAATGTCATTTTATCAATACCCGACGTGGTATCAGGTAAATCATTTATACTATAGAGATTATTTAAATCCGTATTTTTCATTTGGTCCGAATGACACATCAACTCAGAAAATGAAAATACACGAAACTGTAAATGTGATAACTATACCACAAGCTTTATATGGTGAGAAAATAAAACCAAATTCTGTAGAAGTTACAGATGATTCAACAAGTAGAACTTTAGTATTAAAAGATGACGGGAAAGGAAATTTATATGATGAAAGTTTTTCAGCTAGTTTCGCTTCTGATTCACCAGATACTAGTAATAGTGGAAGTGTTGTAGGAAATGTTTTTTATGAACACGGTATTATTACAATTACAGATACTGGTTCTTATAAAAGTGTTGGTTTAGGATTTGGTGGTGATGGGTATAGTGTTGATTTCAGAGGTACACATGAAATTATAGAACATGAATATGTAGCCACAGTATTACCTGGTGAGTTTGGAGCTACTACAAATATAAGTGTATCGGACAGTAGAAGCGGAAGTATTACAGTATTGGAAGGTGCTCCAAGTATGAGTAATTTCTTTCCACCTAGTGATGCCCCGACAGGTGAAGGTACAGGGTCTTATAAGTTATTTTATAATGCTACGGAAACTGCACAGAATTTTGTAACACATTCGGACTTTGCACCGTATGTTACTACTGTGGGATTATATGATGATAATAATCAAATGTTAGCTGTTGGTAAATTATCAAGAGCAATCAAAAATGAACCAGAATTGTTACTAAAACTTGTAATTAGATTTGATTTATAGAGATATATATAATATTTATAATTGGAATAAACTATTAAATTAGGAGAAAAACAATGAAGAAATTAATTTCATGTTTTTTAATTTTAGCTTTTACTTTACCTTTAATGGCACAAGAAGTTGAAGTTAAAGAGAATGATGGTAAAACAGAAGTTACCATTAAGAAACAACACGATAAACGAGATTGGAATCGTGGTGATATGAAACGTAATATGGCACAACGTCAGCAACGACAAAAGATAGCCAAGAAACAAAAGATTCGTCAACTGGTTAGATTGGTAGTTGTTGGTAGCGTAGCTTACTATGTCGGATATCATGAAGGTGAGAAACATTTTAAACCAGGTGGATGGATGAAACGACCAGGTAGAGGAGATAAATAAACGGAAAATGAAAAGATTACTATTAGTATTAAGTTTAGTTATCTTGAATGGATGCTATACACAATTAGCTATGTTTCATAC
>CALBXV010000649.1 GCA_937890045.1 uncultured archaeon | reverse complement strand
TCTGACCACCACCCTCAAAATAATTACGAACATGTGTAATTAAATTGGGGTCGTCTCGCATAGCGTCAATGATTGGCATATAAGGTTGCAGCTCTTGAAGCTGGCCGTTTAACCTTTTTGCCTCTCTACTTGAATCACTATACCTCTTTTTAATAGTCTCCACATCACTGTTAGAGACTTCCAATTGAACTTCACTTGGGCTCGATAGTGTATTATCACTACTTATATTCGAGGTTGATGGCGAAGGTTCGTCTATAATACCAGAATTGACACTATCGTCCAGCGCAGCAAAAAAGTCGTCAGACACGTTGTCAAGTTCAGTTTGTGAGTTATTACGTTCGGGGGCCATATCAGCGTTACCTACTTGTTCCTGACTCATAATTGTTTCCTTTCATTTTAATTAAGTTATCACGAAAAATAATATAAACAAAATATTATTTTGCGGGTGGCTCTTGTCCAAGGTTCTCCCTCATCTCATTCTTTATCTTCTCAAATTCAGATTTAAGCATACCTCTGAAAAGTTTTTGCTGGGCTTCTGTTTCAAGAACATCTTTTCGTATCTCGTTGCCAGCCTCTCCTACCTTCATTCTAATTCCAGCTTGCACAAGTTGGCGTTCTAATGTTTCAATAGTCCCTTCTTTATCTTTTAATGCTTCCTGCATTGATGAAACCTGTCCTTGTAATTGCGAATACATTGACTTTCTTTCAATAACTGACTTTTTATTTCTAATGTCAGTTTCTGCTATCATAGCTATATCATCAATCAACCCAGCTTGGAACCACCTAAAGTATTCTTCTAGTAATGCCCACCTATTAATAGGCATTGTAGCTCCAGATACAATTCTTACATCAAATCTTGCAGCTGCATAGTCTCTATATTTACCTATTGCTTCACCATAATCATTATATACTGGTATATTAATCTTTACTTCTTTCTCTTCTTGTGGTGATTGACCTGCTTCTGGTTGTACAATTCTAAACACCTTTTCTACTGAATAATGTTTTTGAGCTACTTGTTGAAATACTCTCCCCAACTGTTCTAAACAAGGCTCCACTATACTGCCCATCCAAGCCTTTAGCCTTCTTGTACCGAACTCATCATTCGCAAGTAACCCTCTATACGTCTCTGGTTGGTCTTTAGTAAACCCCATCATAGCTGATGGCACACCACTTATATACTCAGAATCAGCCTTACCTTCTTGTGTAATTGTATAAAATGCATTGTTTATAGGAGCTGGTAATATAGGAGTTGGAGGATTAAATCCCTGTCTATACTTTAATAAAGCACCAGGAGAAGACGAATACTGCTCCCACTCTTCCTCAGGAACAGAACCTTCCTCATACATCCATCTTAAATTAGATGCTAAGTTGGCATTGTGTAACATAATTTGATGAGCCTTATTAATCTCCTGCTGTTTACCAATAAGAGGTACGACCGCACTCATTGGATATGGTGTTCCACTATACATGTATGGTATTGGAACTATAGGATACTCATAAATTGGTAAAGTATATTCATACAAAAATACATCGTCACCAACTGTACAAGTTAATATAACCCTATTCTCATAAAATTTTATTGCATCAATAATATTCTTTTGAATATTTTCGTCTGAAGCAATTATCTGATAATCTTTCTCAGTCATTATCTGTTGTGTCGTAGTGCTGGCTTCTTCCGCTGCTTGAGACATCATTTCCATCTCATACTCTTCCATAACTTGAGTAGCTTTCTTAGCAGCTTTCTCCATCTCTAATTTTGCCCTAGATGGTATCATCTGTCCAGACTCTGCGGCTTGCTGTATTTTAAGTTTAGTTTCTTGTAGACCAACTTGTATCTCTTTGCGAAATTCTTCAATACTATCACGTACTTCTGACTTTATTAGAGCAATTTCAGCTGGAGTTGGTCTCACTATCATAAATACATTTCTATATGCAAACTTCTTTTTAGAATATGTCTCATAATATGGAATAATGTCTTCGTCTTCAGCGTCCAAACTAACACCCATTGTAATATCTTCTGGTTGGGTGCTGAAAGATTCATTTGTGTCTCTTTGAGAATATGACACAACCTCTGTACTTCTAGCTACCTTCTTTATCTTTGATTCATGATCAGGAAGCATGTTTATTAAACTTGACCTTGAAAGATTCTTTTTTATAGTTATAAATGTAGCATCCCTAAATAAGAAGTCCCTACTTGCAGGGTCTACATATACATCATAAGGCTCAATCCTACTGAACTTTACATCGCCCATTCCACGATCAGCATCTCTATCTACATCTACAAGAAAGTAACCGATACCTTTTGTAAGTGCATCAAGAGCAACCTGACTATATAAGGACTTTCCATTAGATAAATACCAGCAATAATCTGCAATCTCAGAATGAACCTGAGCTGTATCTACATCATCGCCAGTAGACCCTACTGCCTTCCATCTTGGATTATTTGCAGTAACAAAATATTTCATTATTTCAATAATAGGAGTAACCCTATTAATTGTAAATGTTGGCATACCAGCTTCTTCTAAGGCGTCCACTTCATTTTTAGATAACTGCTCATTCAAATAAAAATCAAAGCCTTTTTGGCTAAGGGTTTGCCACCTCTGTCTATGACTATTATTAGCCTTTTCCCAAAGCTGTTTGTTTATTTGTGCTTTTTTCTTGTGGCTATTTCTTGGCACTATAACCCCATCCTTCCTTCAACTTTACTTACTCTTAAATAAAGAGAATCAACATCTTCAGAAAAATCAATAGATTCATGTGAATCAATTTCTAATAACCTTAATCTATTATCTATGGATTCTAAGACCTCAAATATGTGAGATACTGCATCCTCAACTTTAGTCGACTTCTTAGATTCCTTTTTCTTTTCATTCATTTTATTTTCCTTTATCGTAATTCCACATGAACTAAATCATCAAAGTTATTATCAGCAATCTCGCCATCAGAGTCCCAGTCTCCACCCCAACGGACTTTTATTCCAATTTGGTGACCTATACCTCTCAACATTCCCCCCATATAATGAAATCGCTCCCTATCCTCCCAATTAATGGGATAAGGAGCAAGATCAACAGCTTTTCCTTCAATGTGTTTAGAAAACCTTGTTTTAGATTTTCCTTCTTTTAATAGAGTCTCCTGACGTTCCTTGCTCCTCAATCCCTCAATAATGGAAACATCCATTATCTTTATTAGTTCATTAAGAACTTTAACAAGATTGGAATCAACGCCTACCAGTCGAGACTTTGAACGCTTACCAAATTTCGGCATAATTTTCCCTTAATCTACTTCTTCTTCTGCTTCTTCTTTCGTGCTGCTATTCTCTCCTCTGCGCTCGGTAATTTTTTACTTCTATTATATAACTTTTCTCTCTCCCTTTTCTTCTCCTGCCGTTTTTCAAAGTAGTTCTCTGGAGTCTTTTTCTTCGTAGTAGTTCTGTGGTCCTTCGCGCTTTTCTTAGCGTTAGTCTTTTTCTTCTGTTTAGGAGCTTCAGCTAATTTAGTCTTTTTCTTCTGTTTAGGAGCTTCAGCTAATTTTTTTTTATCCGATGCTCTTGCGCAACTGTAAGAACGACCATCCCAAGAAAAAGAATCGCCAGCTCCTTTGCCCTTGCAATTTTTTGCAAAAGCTGATTTAAACGATTCGGCTTTCTTGGATTTCTTTGCGTACTTCGGAAATGCTCCGCTCTTCTTCGTTACTTCGACTCCTTTTAAATCCTTTTTCGAGATTTTACCAGATTGTCTAGCCGTTGATGGACTTATCTTGACTCCCGTTTTCTTTTCCACAGCTGACGCTGATTTACGGGCTTGTTTCCTTGCACGACCTCTTTTAGTAAGGGCTTCACCAAGAATCCATTTGTTCTGAGACGCTCTTTTTTCTCTGCGTTTTGATAGTTTACTCATTATCTTTCCTTCCTTTGTTCACTTTGTTAATCTCCTATGATATTATGCGACTATCCAACTTTTGGCTTTTCGCCTCTTTGCTTTAACCCACTCACTTTTATCTGCATTTTTAACAAAATTTGGTGGAAATGAGTGCAAACATGCGTAATAAAGTGTTTCAATAGTATCATCATGAGCCATTCTTGGTCCAAATGTAACAACTTCGTGCTCTAAATCAAAATGGTTTTTACGAATATGTACCGTTCCCATGCTAAAACGTCCTGATAAACCAGAATATATGCGATTTCTCTTATTAGTTCCACCAGGTTTTTGAGGTATTACTGATACATCAAACTTATTTAGCCTTCTTCTTTCGTCGTTAAGTGCTTGAAATATACTTCTATTCATAGCTACGTCTTCTACTGTAGCGCTCATGCAGTGATATTTATTATACAACTCTATGATATAATCTACAACACCCTTCTTGCCAATGATTTCCCCATCAATCCCCTTGGAACCTATCGTTGGAATAGACCTATGTCTTTCATATTCTATGATATAGCAGTTATTATCAGAGTCAACAGCAACAACCATAATAACACTAAAGTCAGAATACTTTGTATCTATATCAGTAGCAGGATCACAACCAATGAATGTATTTACTGGTCTCTTTTCTCCATCAATAGCAAGATAATTAATACCATCTTCGTGAGAATAATATCCATCCCAATACTTAATATGGTCCCTACGCCATACAGAGTCTTCTTCACTCTGCACCTCCATCATGTACTCTTGGTAGAACTTCTGAGACTGCCCTGAGTCTCTATAAAACCTTTTCTTCTCTTCAAGTTTCTTTTTATCAAAGAAAGACGGCCATAATACTTCACCACCGTCTTTTATCGCTT
>CALBXV010000648.1 GCA_937890045.1 uncultured archaeon | reverse complement strand
GAATCCCTCTCCCTCCGCCATGCATTACACTAATGGCACCCTGGAAAGCTTCACTATAGGCAGCAAACTTCGTGCCTTTTACCCTTAAAATCCTATTTAGCTCTTGTTATCCTTACAAGGGTACCAATCCTGCTTAGTTAGGTATATAGAACACTAAGGGCACTTTGAAAAGTTTTGTACCTGCTCTCATACGTGAAGATATTCTTAGGTTGCCAAACATTATCTGTCGAGTTTTCAGATATATATCTGGGGTAAACATTTGTATTTTTTTGCTTTAATTCTTCAAATCTGACTAGATAATGCTAGTTATCTGATAAATTTACAAGATATTATTCTTCAGTTTTCTCAATTTTGATTACCTCTTCTGGTGACAATTGAATCGGTAAGAATCCTTGCAAGGCAGATGATAATTCTCCAGTTTCTAATGCTTTATGAACAGCAGGCTTTACAGATGTTTCAAAGGCTGCACGAAAGGCTTCGGGCACCTTTGCACTAACCTCATTCATTATTGCAGCTTGCATCTTTGGATTCATACCACCAAGCAATGCTGAAACTATAACACGCATTAAATCATCTCGGCCTATAAACTGTGTGTACTCACCATCTGTTAATAATCCTTTTTGCACTTCTGTTACAAATGGGTCTAACTGTTTACCTTCTGCTTGTAATCTATCTCTCATTAGCCGCTCTTGTTCTACAAGGTCATTGAAGAATTGCTTTACTGTTTTTTCACCATTTAATGTACTTAGGAGTAATGATGCAAATTGCTGATAACCTTCTTCAGACCACTCATCCATTGCCATAGACTTAAAATCGAAGTGTCCGCTACATAATGAATCCCTTTTTACCTTAAGATTTCCACCATGACGATCAGAGTCAAATTTTCCTCGTAATTTGTTATTAATTTCTAAAGTTAGATTGATCATTGCATATTCCCTTTTTTCATCGCTTTCATCCTCTAGCTCAATGAAGTGATCACCTTCCATTTCGGTCATTAAGAAGAAGTTATCACCTGCTGCAATTACATCAGGAGCATCAAATGTATACTGCCTTTCATCCATTGTAACAGTAGACTTTCGATAAATATCTGCAGCTGTACCGTATTGTAATTTTGCAATACTACAGTCAGTCTCTATATCAAGACGACTACTTGCGTGTTGTACTAGTTCACGAGTGGTTTGCAGGGTAGTTTCACCCATTGCTGTTCCCAAATTATCAGCCATTCTACTCATAGTATCAAAACCAGCTCTTCCTCTTTCAAGAGAGTTTGGTCTAACAATTGATAGCATGTAGCTACCTCCATTACTAAGCTGAACTCTCGTAACTACATTAATTGAACCAGACCCAACCACATCGCCAATATGAGTTATAGTAGTTGGTTTACCAAAGTGCTGACTACACTGTCTTTCTAAATCCTCTTTTATTTCCTCTATCCACTCGGTTACTTCCCATCGTTCTGGTTCATCAGCATTATACTTTAAACGCTTTAGGTCTGTTCTTATGTCTTCAGGGACAAGTGGGTGACTTTGAGCTGCTTGACCAAATTTAGTTTCGGCAGGACCCATATTTTCAAGGAATAGTGCCAATGATTCGCCAAGTCTCATGGTGGTAACATCTTTCTTCTCAGAAGCAGACATCATAGCCGCTAAGCATAGATGCTTCTGATAATGAGGCAATGCGTCTACGTATGCTCTTATAAAATATCGTGACTCTTGTTCATATAATCCACCGCCTGGGAATAACTTAGATATTGCATAGTCAAAAGTTTCTGCATCTACTGCACCCAATGAATCCTCTGGCGATATGAGCAATTCTCTTGAAAGAATAGCCCTAATCTCAATAGGTGCTGACCAGAAGTTTTCGTAAAAGTAACGAGTAGATTGCATGGCAAGCTGATACCTAAATGCAGAAAGTGCAGTATCAACTTGCTGTTCATCGCTTTCCGACTTTAGCGCGAAAGCACCTCTAATAGGATCATTTGGGTCTACAAACTCTAAGGCATCTATAGTCGAATCAATAAAATGTTTAGCTGAATTTAAAGAATAAGGAGTAGTCAAAAAATCTAAAGTAGATTGTCTATGCTCTGGCGATTTTCTAATGGCATCAATACATCCATCAGTTAAAATTCCATAGTATGCTGGCTTATCTATCATTTCTTTTGTTACTTCATAAACTTTATCCCTCATCACGCTACTCACTCTGTGCTGTGCTTCTACATCTTTTGCTAATTGACCAAGGATATGTTTCTGATCAACACGGTTAACATTGGCCTGTATTCTTTCTGAGATTGCTACTGCTTCTTGCTCGTATTTACTACTGCCATCATCTATGCCATTAGCAGCCAGTACATTAGTAGACCAAAGCTCAATTAGTTCTGTTCTTAGTCCAGGATTTTGCACTCTACGACCACCTAAAATTGTCTCACATAAACGTATCTGCTCATCTTGTGGCATACCACCATTACCATTTTTATGCTTAATTCGAGCTAATATTTTAGTTAAGACTTTATCAACCATTTCTGGGAATATTAAATCAGCTTCACTCAATAGTTTCCACTGACGAACAGTGCCAGTTAGATTATTGGTACGACTTATGCTTCCAAGAAATGCGGTAGCAGATTTTGTTAATGCCTCTCGAAGATTTTCTTGGAATACAGAACCAGAAATATAATTTGCACCCATTACTTCTACAAGCTGGGCTGCCTCTTTCAATGATGGAGTTCTTTCAATCATTAATACAACAGCTTCTGCCATTAATACAGAAGTTCTTAAGCCCACTTCCTCTTCGCTCTCTTTTGATTCTGCTAAAATAGACAAATACTTCTTCCAGGTACGTGGCTGCAATTCATAACTTTTATTCACATCGGTGAGAACCGAGTCCAGTTTTTTTATGTAAAGAGCAGCCAGCTCAGAATCGAATATAGGAAAACGTCCATCAAAATGACTTCTTTCCTCTTGACCCTTTATATATGTAATACTATCACCAGTGAGCAATTCCTCAAACAGCTCATATTTTTCTTCTGGGCTAAAAACGCCAGTGTCTTCTTGGAGGATGAAAGTTATATAAGGGTTTCTTGATACTGCGAATTGATCTGTATCCACTGCATCTTCGTGATAACTTTCTAGCCTTTCTTCTGTCATACTAACAAATGCCATTTCACCAGGCATAGAGTTGGCTATCAGCTTTTTACCCTCCTCAGAATCAAACAATTGTCGAACAGTATTCTGATAACGCTCTAAATCTTCATCCTTTAATTTCCTTAACCAATCCATAAAAGTTCGTATCCTTCTTTCCTCTGTAGTTAAAGGACCTGAATTCAATTCAGTAAAAAGAGCAATATTATGATCACAATGCTCCATGCATATTGGAGGCCTATGTTCAAATGGATGCCAGATTTCAGTTAACCCTTTTAATTTTTGCAATGAGTTTGGATTGTCCGAATCTAAGAAATATGCAACTGCTCTAGTTGTTAAATGTAACTCCATTGCTCTACTTTCTTCTGATAAATCTAAGGCACCTCTACCTAAAGATGTGCCAATTACTTCTCCTTCTTCATTATATCGAAGTTGCTCAAGTGTATCACCTTCACCAGATGGACCATTCGAGATAGAGGGAATAATATTTATCGCTGCCTCTGAATTAAATGCTTCTTCTGACATATCAAACAAGGCAGCCATAGATTCTTTTTGCGCTGTCATTTGTTGCCCAGCACGGTCAAGAATGTAGTCGTATACCACATCGCCATGGTTACATAGTGCCTCAAAAACAAATGGATCACGTTTTAACCCTGCAAAAACTGCAGCTTTAGCAACTTGTGGATGTTGAGCACTTAACCTCCGAAGAGCATGCCATGGAGGTAGCTCTGGTATGTATTCATTTTCTTCGTCATCTCCATCTGAATCATCAGTTGAACTTTCCCAACTAAAACGGTCTTCATCATCGTCGAAATCATCACTTTCATCACCATAAATACCTTGTCCATAATCTGTATCGTAAAAGCTTTTCACTTCTTCTTCTTCTTCTTCTTGGTCTATCTCTTCTCTACGCAAATCCTTACTTTCAACAATTGCATCTACATTAGGGAAGGAAAACTGATTCCATTTTATACCTCTTAAGAAGTTAACTCCTTTTAGAGTTCCATGCAGATTTTCACTTTCAACCACCTGAACCAGTTTGTCTGCTGCTTGTAAAACAGCTTCTTTGTCTATTTCCTCTTCATTAATTCCATCAACTGTTTCAACAAATTTAGCAATCGCGGTGCCAACTTTTCTTAGTCTCCCTAGTGGTTTTGAAGAACGTGTAAGCGATCTAAGTTCTCCATATAGATAGTCCAAGTGACTAAAGCGTCGCTTTGCATCTTCATGCTCATCATCATCGGAGATTGTAAGCAATGTATCCGCCAACCTATGAATTGCACCCATGTCTTTACTAGTTTCTACTGACTCTCTTAATGATTTTATTTCGTCTCCTATATCCGTAATGCGAGTGCTGTATCTACGATCTAATGCGGATAATATTCTACCTAATGTATCCAATTTTTCTGATACTGTAGCAGCTTCATAATTTTCAACTTCAGAAAGACGATTTGCTAGATATGACTGGTGTTGTGCATTATTTACTACAGTCATTATTCTATCGCTGTTGTTGTAATCGGGTAACTCATTTTCTTCTGGTGCAAGCTCACCATTCTCTTTGCGAAGGTATGCAAGTGTATCACTGACAACAGAACGGATATTATCATGCGTAGGATGAACATCCATGTACTTAGACCAGCTGTCATATGCTTTCAGTTGAGAATTCATAACATTATATATGCCTGAAGTACCATCTTCATCCATCACGCGTTCGGGGTTTAATCCAAGCTCTCTACCATGTTCATACATGATGGCTAATGGCAATGCGTATGCAAAACCTTCTTCAATTTTTGAATTAGGAATATTGCCATATACCTTACGCATTTTCATGTGAGTCATTTCGTGGCAAAGAATTGCTGCCAAATCATGTGGAGATGTTACAAATGGTCTAAAAACCTTACCTTCTTTTTCTTTGCTCTTGTATTCTCTGAATAATCCTTCTGTAAGCACAATGATAGGTGGCTTACTGTGTCTCATAAACCATGCATTTGGCTCTTTTTGTTTAGAGAGCATAAATCTAACAGGTTCTTTCTCAAAGTCATGGTGCTTAAATTCATAATGTGGCAAATGTGCCTTGCTAGGGTCTTCTTTGTACAAGGTAGCTACAAAAGTTTGTATCATATCTTGAAATTCCTTACCTTCGGCTGAGCTTGGCTCAACCAATCGCCAAGATTCTGCAATTGGCAGTGGAATCTCTCCTTTTTCTAAAGCTTCAATGATGGCATCTTTTTCTTCAGCGTCATCATCAGGCTCGTCTCCGTTACCCTCTGTGTCATCAGCTATTTCATCTTCATCCAATTCATCTATTTCTACCATGCTAGTATCTGCTGTAGCTGCCATTCTTAACCGATAGCCACTAGCAAGCCTACCTGTGGAGATAGTTGGCTGTTCAGGAATGGTGTTTTTAGGGTCTAAGCGTTCATCTAGTAAATCTCTAATTCGTGTACGACCTTCATCAACATCTTTGAGGTTGTTTTTAGGGGGAATCTTGGAAGTTCCAGCCAAATCTTTGTTTTCATCTAATGGTTGCATCATTGTATTTTATCGCATTTATTGGATGATATCTATCCTTTATATGCAATTCAAGCCACTAAGCAACATAACAAAGTTCCTTTTTCTCTTCCTCAAACTCCAACATCTCCAACCTTCTATTCAATTCCGTCAGCCCAGAAAGTAGAGTAAGGATGTCTCCGTAGGGTTCCTTTTTCAACTGATAAGCTCCACCTTAATCGAGTTAAAAAGTGCTATTCCTACAGCATTATCCGCCCCTCCCTCAACAACAACCTCTCCTTAAAATTCCTCAGC
>CALBXV010000647.1 GCA_937890045.1 uncultured archaeon | reverse complement strand
TAAAATATCAGAATGGAAGATTTTATCCATCTAATACAAAAGATGAAGAATGGGGGAATGATTAATGTTTAAATGGCAACTTATAAATGATAGTATAACTAAGGAAGATAAGCAATCACTCATTGACCACATCAATATTGATGGTGTGAGGTTCACACAAGGAAATAAAGTCAGAGAATTTGAAGATGCGTGGTCTGAATGGTTGGGGGTGAAACATAGTGTTTTTGTAAATTCAGGAGCATCTTCAAATTACATAATGGTTTCTATTTTGAAGGAGTTAAAGGGTACTGGAGAAGTTATTGTTCCGACTTTAGGTTGGGTGAGTGATGTTTCACCTATTGTAAATCTTGGACTAAAACCAGTTTTTGTAGATGTCACATTGGAAACATTCTCTACTGATTTAGAAAAAATAAAACCTTTGGTAAATGAAAATACTATTGGAGTTACACTTGTTCATTGTTTAGGTTTTAATGCAATAACAAATGAGTTGGTAAAATATTGTAAAGATAAAGATTTATTTTTGATTGAGGATTGCTGTGAATCTCATGGAGCTACATATAAAGGTAAAAAAATAGGAATTTTTGGTGATGTGTCTAATTTTTCATTTTATTTTGGACATCATATGACAACGATTGAAGGTGGTATGGTTTGTACAAATGATGATGAGATATATCAATATGCAAAAATGTTTAGATCACATGGAATGACGAGGTTAGATTATTTACAGAGTGATGAGTTAGGAGTAAAATTACAGAAAAAATATGAAATTTTATATCCTGATTTAAATCCACTTTTTACATTTGCAGTTCCAGGATACAATGTTAGAAATCAAGAATTAAATGCAACCCTTGGACTATCACAGATAAAAAGATTAGATTATAATATAGGTAAACGAGTAGATAACTTGTATATTTGGTTGGATGGATTAAATTCATCTTTATTTAAAACAGATTATAAAACAGATGGAAATAGTAATTTTGCTTTACCATTAATAGTTTTGAATAATGATAAAGATAGATTTATTAGGGTCTGTCAAATATTAGATAGAAATCAAGTAGAATATAGAGTTGGAACAGCAGGTGGTGGTAATCAAGCAAGACAACCATATTTAGAAAAATTTGATTATACGGCTGGTGATTTACCAAATTCTGATTATATACATGACTTTGGATTATATGTTGGAAATCATCCTGAGTTGAAAGAAGAACAAATAATAGAATTGTGTACTAAATTAAATGAGGAGTCATAATGTTTTATAAAGATAAAAAAGTAGTAGTAACTGGTGGTAGTGGGTTTGTAGGAACAAACTTCATACTTGAGTTACTGGAACGTGGTGCTGATGTTACAACTCACACTCACAATAGACCGATGAGAATACAAGATGAGAGAATAAAAGTTGTCAAAGATATTGATTTATTTAAACTTGATGATTGTATTAAACTTTTAGAAGGTGCAGATTATGTTATTAATTGTGGGGGTCCAATTACACATCCAGGATCAGTTAGAACCAATGTTCAAGTATTAGTACATAATATACATGGTACTGCAAATGTTTTGGAAGCAGCAGCAAAATGTGAATTAAAAGGATATTTGGATATAAATAGTTCAACTGGTTATCCCGATAGAAGGTATCCAATTACCGAGGATGAATATTTTGATGATGAACCACATGAGTCATATTTTGGGTATGGTTGGATGAGAAGATATAGAGAAAAATTAATGGAGTTTGTTACAGGGTTTTCAGATTTAAAAATAGCATTATCACGTGGAACTGCAATGTATGGACCTTATGACAACTATGATATTAAAACTTGCCATGTTATTCCAGCACTTATTAATAGAGTATTAAGTGGTGAGGATCCATTTGTAGTTTGGGGAACTCCAGATGTAGTGAGAGATTTTTTATATGTTAGAGATGTTGTTGATGGAGCATTGTTGGTTTTAGAAAAGGGTGAATCAATGAGACCATATAATGTTGGTGCTGGATCTACTGTAACAGTTGGTGATATTGTAGATGCAGTTTTAAAGGCTACTGATAAAAATCCAAAAATTGTTTATGATGAAACTAAACCAACTACTATACCATTTAGAATGGTAAGTACTGATAGAATACAAAACGAACTTGGTTTTAAATCTAAGTGGACATTTGAAGAAGGAATTCAAAAAACTGTAAATTGGTATTTGGAAAATTATAGATGAAAATATTAGTAACAGGAGGTGCAGGATATTTAGGTTCTATATTGTGTACGGATTTAATTAAAAATCACGATGTAGTGGTGTATGATAATTTGAGGTATAATCAAACACCATTATTAAATTTATTTAGTAATAAAAATTTTAATTTTGTATATGGTGATGTTAGAGATTATTCTAAATTGAGTAATTGTGTTGCTAAATCAGATGTTATAATACCATTGGCAGCCATAGTTGGATTTCCAGCGTGTGATAGAGATAAACAACTGGCAACTGCAATAAATTATTATCAGATTAAAGATATTCTTAAAAATACTTCCAAAGATCAAAGAATTTTATTTCCTAATACTAATAGTGGATATGGACATAAAACTGAGGGGATATGTACGGAAGACCAAAAATTAACACCTATAAGTCATTATGGAGTTACCAAATGTGATTCTGAAAATCTTCTTTTAGATAGTGGTAGAGCGATAACTTTACGATTGGCTACTGTTTTTGGTATGTCTGAGAGAATGAGATTAGATTTATTAGTTAATGAGTTTGTTTACAAAGCATTGACTGATAGATATATTACGTTATTTCAAGCAAATGCAATTAGAAATTATGTTCATATAAAAGATGTATCTTCTGCATTTAGATGGATGATAGAAAATTATGAAGAAAATATGGGAGAGGCGTTTAATATTGGGTTAAGTGATACTAATATAAGTAAATTAGAACTTACTGAACGAATAAAAAAATATATACCAGATTTTATAGTTAATGAATCTGAGTATTATGAAGATCCAGATAAGAGAAATTATATAGTTTCAAATGAAAAAATAGAATCTTTAGGATGGAAATCAAATTATTCTTTAGATGAAGGAATAGAAGAACTTATAGATGGATATCAAATAATAATTAATAATGATTCAAGTCATTTTAGAAATGCGTTTCCTACATCTTATGGTCAATTGTTATAAAAAATAAAATGGAATATTATAATGGAACATAAACAAAAAGAAGAATATGATGCACTTGATATACAAAGAGGACTTGAATATGGTCCAGTAGGTAGAACACATTATGGTGAAACAGAATTTTTAAAAATGTTGTGGAGAAAAGTTAGAGATGGTTTTCGTAGATATTCACCAGATAGAAAATTGAAAAGAAAATAATTAAAAAAGTTAAGGAGATAAAATAATGGAACATAAACAAAAAGAAGAATATGATGAACTTGGATATACTCTCATAAGAGATTTTTTACCTGACGATGTTTATGAACATATAGTTGATGTTATTTGTAATGGAGAGTTTGAGGAAATAAGTCAAACAAGAGAAGAAAGATATAAAAGGTGGGAAACTTCAGATAATAAATATTTTCCATCACCAGATGAAGTTTATATTGCTAATTTCTGGGGAAGTCATGAGGTTTCTAACCATCCTGATGTGAGGAGAGTATTTGAATTATATATTAAACCAATTATGGACGTGATAACAGATGGAACGGCTGGTTTATTTAGACACCAAGCAACAAGATATCACAATAATGGTAAAGATTTTTTAAGAACTCATTATGATGATTATATGGGACATTCTGGATACATATTGTATTTACAAAAGGAAGATTGGAAATATGATTGGGGTGGACTTTTAATGGTAGATCATGATTATATTATTCCAGAAATCAATTCAATGGTAGTTATAGACCATAAACGAAAAAATCCACATTGTGTTACCCCAGTTAATTATTGGGCAAAAGAAAATAGGAATACTTTAACTGGGTTTTGTATTAAAAGAGGTGAAGATTTACCTAAAACGTGGACAAGTAGAGATGATTACGCAGTATATTAAAAAGGAAAATAAGATGTTTGAAGATAAAAGAGTAGTTGTAACTGGTTGAATGGTATGTTACTAATAGGAGTTGATAAGTTTACTGATTGGGGACCACCCAGAGAAACTAAACATGGGAGATTTACTCCCATAGATAACTGTTTTGAATATAAATCATTTGGATATAATCCTTGTGATTCTGGGTTTGTAATTGGTGAATATTTTGAAGATGAGGATGTAGATATTAAATTAGTTTCAGATATTAAGGATGAAAATTATATTTATCCTGTATGTGTTAGGAATCTTGCACATTCACTTGGAATACATATTTGGGAAAAGAAAGATAATAATACCACATTTTTGGATTTTATTCCAGAAAAAACCTTAAATCATTTTAGAATTAATCAGGCAAAATTATTGATATATTATGGATACGAAGAAGATTCTATACATGGAGATTCTTTATTTAGATTGTATAATGATTTATTAAAAAAATTATTAGAAAAGAATATACCAATAAAAAATGTGATATATAGTGATGCTAATATATTATTAAATGAAGAATCAAATATAGATAATATTAAATTAGTTGTTTCTAATTATTGTACTAATACAGTTGATAGATATAATAATGAACACAAAAATAATTTATATCATGGTCCTCACACTAAGAGTATAAAAAATAGAAAGAAGTGGGAAGATAGTAGAAATAGAATAAGAGATAAATATTTTTTATGTTATAATAGACTACCAAAATCACATAGGGCATTAACAGTTTTATCTTTAGATATTCATAATAATTTAGATAAAGGGATAGTATCATTTCCTGATTATGGTATGAGTTCATGGGATGTTGTTGAAGAAGAAAAAGATTATCTAAAATCTGATCATTATAGTTATTTGATTAATGATAAAGATATAGAGAGTAAATATGAAAAGGGCGCTAATAGTCTAAAGAAAAAATTACCTTTGGTTTTAGATAAAAAAGATTTTACAATATGTCATTCGGTTATTAATAATATTATTTCACATTATTTAAATACATACTTTACGATTTGTACTGAATCACACTTTGAATCACGAGAAAAAAATGGTAATGCAATAGGACTTACAGAAAAAACTTGGAAACCAATATTAAATTTTCATCCGTTTATTT
>CALBXV010000646.1 GCA_937890045.1 uncultured archaeon | reverse complement strand
AAGAATGAGAGTTATAGTTTTGTGTAGTGATGTAGAAAATTTAATATTACATGAGAGTTTTGATAAATGATTAAGTTTACTTATAATTTATCAAATTATAAATTAGTTAAAGTTTCTTCCAAAATAAAACGACTTATTAAAATTAATAGACAAAAACTTCAAGATAGTATAGATATATTTCAGAGTGAATTAGATTGGACTGAAATGTGGTCTATTGAAGATGCACAAAAACGACTGAAAGAAGGCTGGTGGTTTTATGTTATAGAAAAAGATGATAAATATATTGGTTGGGCTTGGTTTGATACACCCAATAAACAATTTTGTAATTTGTACGTTTGTAAGGAAGTAAGAAATCAAGGATATGGTAAAGAATTAGTATATGTGAGATTGAATGAGTGTAAGAAACAAAATATTCAAAGAGTTTGGATGAAAGTAGATGATTGGAATAAATCTATTCAGAAAATTGGCCAAGAACTTGGGTGGAGTCCTAAAATACATTATACATTTTGGACAGGTGGTTATGATTCAACTTTTTATGTATGTAAACTCTTGACAGAGAGAGAATTAGTTCAGCCAATTTATATTGATGATAGGGTAGATCACGGTGGTTATCATTCCAATCCACTTATAGTTCAAAGAGGAGAACCTGATAGATATCCGAGAAATTCATTTGATATAGAACAAGAAAGAATGGATTGGTTACGAAAGAAAATTTATAAAACTATTCCAAATTCTGAAGAAAATTTTTTGGAGATGATGTTTATTGATAAACCTATAAATGAATATCCAGAAATAAGTAAAACTGTTGAAAAATATAATGAATGGATTCCAGAGACGGTATATAAAAGTAGGAGTGGTGAGGAATCTTGGTTAGAGGCACAGGCAGATATAGTATTAAGGTTTCAGAGAGATTTTGGGATGGAAATAGAATATCCGATAGAATATATAGAAGATGATTGGTATGAAATCATAGATTGTGCAATAGAAGATGGTAAATTTTATTCTGAAAGGTTACCAGAAAAATATAAAGATTTAAAAGTGTTTGAGGGATTTTCTTATCCATCAAGACACTTGACACGAGAAGATATGTTGGAGATAGCAGAAAAGGGGGGGTTTGATGAGTTGTTGTATTATACTTGGACTTGTTGGTGGCCAACCGAAGAGGGCGAACCTTGTGGAAGATGTAAAATATGTGAAGAAAGAATAATAGAAAGTAGACCAATTAATTAATATGTGGGGAAAAGAATTATTAGTTGATTTATATAATTGTAATGATATTTCAAGATTAACTGATAAAAATAAATTAACTGAATTGATAAACTATTTATGTAAGGAGATAGATATCGAAAAAATGGGAGAAACTCATTTTCAGGAATATACGGGAAAAGATGAAAAATTAAAAGGTTGGTCAATTTGTCAATTTATTAAAACCAGTTCTCTTGTTTTTCATATTACGGATAAAGATAAAACAGTTTATATAGATTTATTTAGTTGCAAAGATTTTGATGAAGAGTTGGTTCTGAATATATTATTAGAATATTTTGAACCCGAAAAATATAATGAAAGTATTTTAATAAGGAGATAGATTAGATTGAAAGTAACTATAGTAGCATATACATTTTCTGAATATTTGTGCTTATCACCGTATTATTTAAAGGGATTTGCTGAAACTAATAATACTATTAAGTCTAAATGTGATATTACAATTATGGATTTAAATAGTAATCAATATAGAGACTATAGTACTGGATTACTTAATAGTGATGATGAAGAAGATGTCTTTATGACAGCAGAATTTTCAGATAAATCAGGTATGAGTTGGGGAAATAATAAAAGGTTTCAGTTGATAGCTGATTTAATACTTGATACGGATCCAGATGTTTTAGGATTTAGTTGTTTTGTGTGGAATATTCATTTTGTTTTACGTTTGTGTAAAAAAATAAAAAAGGCTAATCCAAATATTACAATAATATTGGGCGGTCCTGAATTTGGATATACTAATGATGAACAATATCTTAAAGAAAATTCTGAAATTGATTATATTTGTCATGGTGAGGGAGAACAAACCTTTCAAGAATTTTTACTTTATTTATTGAATAAAGACAATATGGATAAAGTACAGGGTCTTGCATTTTTAAGAGATGGTAAAATTTTGAGAACTTTTCCGAGGCCTGTTTTAGAAGATTTAGATCCAATTCCATCACCTTATTTGACTGGATTAATAAATCTTGAAGAAGAGAAACATCGTTATATACCTTTGGAAACATATAGAGGATGTCCTTTTAAGTGTTCTTTTTGTGAATATCCAAAAGATTATGGTCATATAATTCATCCGTTTTCTATGAAAAGGGTTGAGGAGGATTTGAAATATATACTTTCTAATAATGTTGAGAGACTATTTTTAATGGATGCTACTTTTAATCTTCCTAAAAAAAGATCAAAGGATGTTGTTCGACTTATAATTAAACATAGGTCATCAAATGAACTTATACCAGATGCAGAAACAAGATGTGATTTGTTTGATGAAGAATTTATGATGTTGATGATTGAGGCAGGATGGAAAAGTATTGAAGTAGGAGTACAATCTGTTAACCCGCTTACTTTAAAAGCAATTGATAGACCTCAAAAGTTGGAGAACTTTATGAAAAATTGTCGATTTTGGAAATCAAATGGTTTAAACATAGTAACCAATCTTATATTGGGACTCCCTAAAGAAACTTATGATACTTATATTGATGGATTAAATTTTTGTGTTGATTTACATTCTGATAGAATTGTAACCAGTATCTTGTCAGTTTTACCAAATACTCCATTATGTAGGGATGCTAAAAAACTTGGTATTGAATATAGTGACCATGCACCTTGGACTGTAATACAGACACCAGATTTTCCTAAAGAAGAATTAGAAAAGGCATGGAATTTTTATTGTGATTTTGTATGGGCATATAATAAAAGACCAATAACACCAGTAGATAAAGATGGAAAAATTGTAAGAACATATGCTTATGGAGAATTTAATATTGGTACAGATACAAGATATCCGTGGGCACGTTAGCTACATTACCAAAAGCATGTTATCTTGGATATGTTTATACTCGTATAGAAACTGATGGAACTTATTATATTTGTTGTGGTGATGTTCCGTATGTTGGATCATTTGAAAATGATGGAAATTTTTCATCGTTGTGGAAGTCGGATAAATATAAAACATTACTTTATGAATTAAGAACAAAGTTAGAATCATATAATGATATTTGGAATGGGGCATGTGAAAAATGTCCTCATGGAAATGTGAATGATTTGTTATATGAAGTTATTGAAAATAATAATAAAGTTCCTACTTTAAAGGAGTATGAACAAAATTTTGATTACATTCGATCAAATTCTAATGTATTAGGTCCTTTACAACTTCAATTTAATATTGTAGACCCATGTAATCATGGATGTGTTTTTTGTTCTGATTGGTCCCATTTAAGTGTAGAAAATGATAAGAAGTTAGGTGTTTGGAAATCTAAAAGACCATCATTAAAAATGTCATATGAGGTATTTAAAAGCGGAGTAGATGATATGATAGAACTTGGTGGGTGTGAAGAAATTATTCTTTGTGGTAGAGGAGAACCAGCCTTACATCCACGATTTATGGATATGGTAGAATATATTAAAAAAAATAATTTTAAATGTATGATTTTTACTCATTATTGTGCTGTAGATTTTGATAATATAGATAAATTAGTTAAATTTAAAGTGAATGAACTTATAATTAATATATCGGCTGGAACAAAAGAAACATATATGGATACAAGAAATGTAAAAGAAACGGAATGGAATAAATTATTAAATAATTTAAAATATACTATTGAAAAGAAAAAAGAATATAATTCAGAATTTCCAGAAATAGTTGCTAAATTTGTATTGACTAATAGAAATATTTATGAGGTTGGTAAAATGATAGATTTTTCTATTGAGTTAGGTGTAGATTGTATTATATTAAAAGAGTTTATTGATAATGGAGTATATAGAGGTGATGAATTAAAGTTAGATGATGCATCATGTTTTAAAGCATATAAGGTAATAGAAAATAAGTTAAAACAATATGATTTTGAAAAGTTTAATGTATATGAAAATGAATATAGATATAATTTTATCTCTCAAAAATATAATATGGTATTGAAGGCGGATAATAATAGAATGTTTAATTCATTATGAAGATATTTATTATTGTATACATATAATATTAAGGAGATTATTTTATGCCAGATGTTAGATATCTTAATTTAGGTGCGGTAGATCCCGATACATTTACCGCTATATGGTCATATGATGATGTTGTTACTCAAGATGGGGGTACACCTCTTCTTATGAGATTTTTTACTGATCGTACAGTGATTGCATTTTGGTGTGGTGAATTGGTAACGGAAAGTTGTTTTGGAATAATGGAAAGTGCATCAAATAGAGGTTCAAGAGATTGGAATAGAGAAGAATATGTAGATTTGAGGGGCTATATTGATGATGGAAGGTTGAGTGGAAAATTAACAATGACCAGAATATACGACAAAACTATGAGTCAATATGATGCAGATATGTTATATTGGGTTGCAACTCCAAGGGTGAGTCACTTTATTTTCTTTTATCCAGGCATTTCTGGTGATCAAAATGCCAGAATGGCAATTTTTGAAATTCTGAAAGACGCGGTAATAAGAGCTCTTGAAGGACGGGTACCAGAACCAAGGCGTACGGGTTTATTTGGATTAGAGATTGAGGGTAAAAGATTTTGTAATTTGGGATTTAGACCTGCTGCAGATGGATATGGAAAAATTGATATGGTTTTAATGTATGAATTCGATCATGAAACGGCAAATGTAATTAGAGATTGGGAAGGTGGAATTGGAGGAAAGTTAAAAAGAGGTGTTAGTAATATTAGAGATTCTTTTTGTGGCTTACACGATCATGATGACCGTATGGACCAAAATGAGATGGATGATAGAATTGTTAATACGTTTATGGAACTTCAAGGGATGCGTGTTGGACCAGATAATATGAGTGGTGGTGAAACTGATAAAATAAGGGAACGTGGATCAGCGAGAAGAGGAAATGCAGATTGGAAAAGTGGACGAAATACTTCTTTTGGCACTCGTTATTAATTAATATACTATAAAGGTTATGAAAAACAAAGGTCTATTCGACCACATTACACACATTACACAAAAACAGACCAAAGGTTATTGGGATTCTCTAAACGAAACAGAGAAGAAGCAGTGGTCTAACTATATGATACATAGATTTCTATCTATGAAGATGGAATATGTTGATGTAGTAAATGAAATTCAGAGATACAATCTTAAACCAAAAGATTTATATAAGTTATACATTGATATTCTTCCAAAGAAGAAAGAATGGTTAAAATATGTTAAAGGAAAGAAGAATATGAAACATCCAAAATGGTTATTGGAAATAATAGCAAAATACTATGAATCAAGTCTTAAAGAAGCACACG
>CALBXV010000645.1 GCA_937890045.1 uncultured archaeon | reverse complement strand
AGCTATTACCTGCCATAATGTATCACTACCAGAAGGAATAGTAGTTGACCAACCAGAAGGAACAGTATTAACATTAGATGTAGGAGGTGTTGGTATTGTTGCAGCTTTCTTATAAAATATATCAATAAATTCTCTGCCTGGATCTAAAAGAGCTGGAGAAGTCCAAGTAATACTACTATCTGTTCCTCCTGAAACTGCTGAAGCTGTTGCAATTGAAAGCCATACTGGTCTCTTACTTTCACCCTCAGGTAGTGCAAGTGTCCAATTAGTTGGAGGAGTAAAAGCAGGTGTATCAAAATTATAACTACCACCTGTTGGTGTAGATGGAGGTGCATAACTTCCTGCAGTACCTTGATACTGTATTTGTAATTCTACAAACTGTAATCCAGCACTACCATCAGTACCGGGCTGTACTCCATAAATAGATATACTATCTGAAGCAATATCAGTCCCACTACTGCCCTCTCTTACTTCTACTTTCATTACTTTTGAGGGAGAAAATATTGAAGTAGGAACTGTAAATGTATTAGCATCTAGACCGTCGGTCCAACTTCCAAAACCAGCATCAGCAATGTTCCATCTATAATAAGGATCAGTAAAACCTATCTCTGTTGCTGTTAAAGTTATATTACCACCACTACCCGTAAAAGAAGGACTAGCTCCTGCAGCATTATAAACGACAGAATAATCTGATGCTTCTAATCTAGCAGAGTATCCTATTACTCCATCAGCTCCTGCTTTTGCTTTTGTTAAGTATTGATCTACAGTAAAATTAGTAAAAGCTTCTGCTTTTCTAGTTTTACCAGATATTGTATATGTTATTGTGTATGTGTCTGTACCTGTTGCTACTCCTGTATGATCTCCTATTGTAGCATATGTACCATTATCTGTTACACCACCCTCTGTTATATCTGCAGTATTACCAACGGAAAGAGCCCATTCGCCCGCACCCGGTGTTCCAGTTACAAAAGCTAAAGCTCGAACTCCTTCATAAACTCTTATATTTGTACCACTACCCTCTGCTTGTGTATTAGTTACAGCACCAAGATAGTCTGCAGGAAGTACATGAGCCATATTAGATAATACAGCTTGTACAGTTCCAGAATTTTCTACCAATCGTACAATGTTTGCTTTATCTACTATAGAATCACAAGTAAGAGTAACAATTACAGAAGTATTTGTTCCGTAATCTGCTTTTCTCATATATACAGTATTACCTGTCGTAACAGGATCACCACCAGTAGTTGCTGCATATAAATTAACAGAAGGAGAAGTTGCCCAAGTTGCGTCAGCTATAGTATTTTGTTTAACTGCATCAAATTGTATATAATCTGGAGAACCAGGGGCTGTAGATACATCATCTTCCGCTTCTTTAAATACATAAGAACTTGATCTTAATCGTACTGATTTTGCATCATTTCCCTGACCACCACCTGAAGCTATTTTTGGAATAGTTACAGTTTCAAAATAATTTGCATTTGCACCCGGTAGCCCTGTTGCGTCTACTGTAGCTGTTACAGATACACTATCACCACTAAAATTACCCTTTCTTAAATATACTACTGAACCAGAAGTAGTAGTATTTCCACCTGTTTCTGCATCATATAAAGTAACTGAAGGATCAGTAGACCACGCAAACGCACTAGTTAAATTAGTTTTTGTTGCAGTAAATTTTATTGTATCTGGACTTTGAATTGTACCACCTGAATTAGCAGTAAATGTTTGAGCATCTGAAGTTACTGTTACTGAATAAAATACTTCTGGAATTGTTGATGTTGCAGTTACACCTGCTGTAGCGCTCGTAGGGTGCCATGCAGAATATGTAGCTTTATTCTTAGAGTTAAGTCTTCTGTGTCTTATCCAATAATATTTAGCTTGAGCATCTTCTCCAATACTATGTTGAAAACTTGCTGTATTATCAAAAGTTAAATATGTATTATCATCAATTGTTTGAGAAGAACTTAAAGTTAGTGTTGTTCCACTAATAGCTGCTACAGTAACGCTTCCATCTATTCCTGGTCCAGTAATTTTTTGACCGATTAATATACCGTTGCCTGAATCTAATGTAACTGCAGTTCCATTTACCGCACCATTTACTCTGTCTTGAATGGAAGAAATACAAGAAGTTTCTCCTAAAAAGTCGGCTTTTGTTCTATCATTCGATGAAGCTACCCAAATTTCAGTTTTATTAGCGGGTGCTACATTTGATCCATTTATCCAAGTTAAATCAATATTTCCCATAGTAACTGCATCTGCAGCTAAGCCACTTGGAGTTCCTAAAACTGCTCGTACGGGTCCTCTAATATCATCATTTGTTAAACTTGCTAATAGTGGGGTTGATATAGTATAAAAACTATCATCATATTCGTTTGCAGTAATATTAGCAGTACAGTCAGTATTAAAAGTAATATTAGAAATTCTAAACTTTTTACCAGACCAACCAAATTTATCATAAGTTATAGCTATAGTCTCTCCCGCCAGTAATAATAATGCTTTTGGTCCTAGTTGAAAAGATATTTTCATACCAAATCTAGACTTTCTTAGTGCATTTTCAACATTTATACGAGCATTGTAATAACTATGACAAGCAGCTTGAGTATGACTACCTGATTTTATAACATTTTTATCTGTTTTTAAGAAATTTGAATCATAAAAACTTACTTGTTTTCCCTTAAATCTCGAACCGGGATCTGCTATAGTTGATGTCATAGTATTATAAGCTTTCTTAGGTCCGGGATCTGTTAATTTTATACTACCTATAATATCATCATTTGTAATATATCTAACATTTTTTTCTACACCAAGAGTATATCCTGATTCTGCTGTTTTTTCTGAAGCAATAGTATCAGAAGTAGTTTCAATTTTAAGAACATATAAACCACTTTCATAACTTAATAATCCATTAAATTGTCTTAAAAAGCCATTAATATTATCAAAA
>CALBXV010000644.1 GCA_937890045.1 uncultured archaeon | reverse complement strand
TACGGACTACTACAGGAGAGATGTACTGCTGTACTGATGCTACTACTGACGCTAATGTTTGGACGAATATTGGTGATGGAGTTGGGAATGTTTCACCTTATACCCCAATGGTCGCTACAGGTGGAACAATAACAACTGATGGTGATTATAAAGTCCATACATTTACTGGTGATGGGACTTTTGAAATCACAACATTAGGAACCGATGCAATCGTTGAGTATCTTGTAGTCGCTGGAGGTGGTAGCGGTGGCGGCGCACCCGGCACTTATCCAAGTGGTGGAGGAGGAGCAGGCGGTTATCGAGCGGGAACGGGGTTTTCAGTTTCCGCAACTTCATATTCTATAACCGTTGGTGCAGGAGGCGCAGGTGTAGCTGTAGGTTCATCTACACAAAACGATGGTGAGGATTCTGTATTTTCTACAATTACCGCAACAGGCGGTGGAGCAGGTGGAGCCGGGAATACCACAGGTGGAAATGCTGGGGGTTCAGGAGGAGGGGGGTCTTGGCCTTCGCACAGTCCCGGTGCAGGAAATGTAGGAAGTTTTGTTCCAGTAGAAGGTTGTGTTGGTGGCGGCCACGGGGTTTATGGTGGCGGTGGTGGTGGAGCAGGTGGTGCAGGTGGAATAGGGGCCACCTCCTGGGATGGCCGCACAGGAGTTGGAGGTATTGGGATACAAAACGATATCACTGGAACTAATCTTTGGTATGCGGGAGGTGGTGGAGGGCCGTATTCTACAGGTGGTTCTGGTGTTGGGGGGGACGCAACTGGAGCAAATGGTGGGGGTGGGAATACAGGACCAGGTGCAACTGCTGGTGCGGTAAATACTGGTTCTGGTGGCGGTGGAACGGTTGAATCAACTTTTCCTTCTGGTGCTGGCGGTTCTGGCGTTGTAATAATCAGGTATCAATTTCAGTAATAAGGAAAAAATATGGCACACTTTGCAAAAATTGGAGAAGGAAATATAGTTACCAAAGTTCATGTTTTGCACAATGATGTATTGATGAAAGATGGTGAAGAAAACGAACAACAGGGTGTAGAGTTCTTACGGGCTTTAAATAACGATAGCGATACATACATCCAAACTTCATATAATAGTAATTTTAGAAAGAATTATGCTGCCAGAGGATATACATACGACCAAACTAGAGACGCTTTCATAGAACCGAAACCCTATCCATCTTGGTTGCTAGACGAAGATACTTGTCAATGGAAGTCACCAGTACCCTATCCAGATTTCGATAAACATTATAGTTGGGATGAACCTACTACGAGTTGGATTGAAGAGGACTGATGGAACTGATCTACCCTGCGGTTAAACAAGCGTGGGCAGATTTTCAGGCTTCACAAGAATTAATATAAAAGGAATAATAAATGAGCACATTAAAAGTTGATACGATAACCACTATAAGTGGAACAGGCAACATAAATCTCAGTAGACCTATTGCAAAGGAATAATAAATGCCATACATAGGAAAAGCTCCTGATAGTTTAGTAACGGGACAGAGTACCAGTGAAGATATCTTTACTGCTACCGCAAATCAAACTGTTTTCACTTTGACTGCTGATGTTACTATAGAAACAGATATTATTGTTGCAATCAATGGTGTCTTACAATCAGGTACAGCATATTCAATGGGTGGTACTGGAAATAGAACTCTTACATTCTCAGCTGGTTTAACAGTTGGTGATGAACTAAGAGTTTTACATATTGGATTTAAGCCAACCACAACTATCTTTGCCGATGAAACTGTATCAACAGCAAAATTAGTTGACGGAGCAGTAACGGCAGTAAAGATTGATTCAGCTGTTGAACTCGGTGGGCCCTCTAAAGGAGATTCAAGTATTATAAGAACAAACGCAAACATAATTAGTGAGAATATTACGCTTGATGCAAATACAAATGGGATGAGTGCAGGACCAATATCAGTTGCATCTGGGTATACTATTACAGTACCAAATGGTACAGCTTGGTCTATAATTTAAAGTAAGGAATAAAAAATGAGTACAATAAAAGTTAATACATTAACTACATTAGATGGAACAGGCAACATAACCCTTAGTAGACCATTGAGTGGCAGTGGTGCTTCTTTGACTAGTTTGCCTGCTGCTAACTTAACTGGGACTCTACCTGCAATTGATGGAAGTAACCTTACAGGAGTAGCTCCTACTAAGGCTGCTGTTGAAGCATTAGGTATAGATTTACCAGCAGCTAATCTAACTGGGACTGTAGCTGATGCTAGATTCCCTGCAACACTTCCTGCTTCAAGTGGAGTTAATCTTACTGCTCTAAATGCAAGTAATATATCTTCTGGAACTTTACCAATAGCTCGTATTGCTGATGATGCAGTAACAAATGCTAAGATGGCTGATGATGCAATAGGTGTAGCACAATTAAGTGCAACAGGTACTGCCTCATCATCTACTTTTTTAAGAGGTGATAATGCATGGGCAGCTGCTGGTGGTGGTGTTGCCCTTGGGGACAGCCCAACTTGGACTGGCGCGCACAACTGGACAGCCACCGCTGTAACCCCAGTCTCGATTGCTGGCGGGAGCAATGCGCTCATGGTTTCGGGGACTGCGACTACCACAAACATGAACCAGATGGGAGGGAGCTCGCTGACTTCTGGTGGGGTGCTTTACGCCTACACCACCAACTCCGGTTTCACTGGATCACTGCTTGGTATTGGTATTCAACACACTTCCGCTTCAGGTAGAACCCTCGGCATCCACAACCAAGGTACTGGCGACCAGTTAAAATGTCAGAGTTATACCAATAAATACTTCTATGTGAAAAATGACGGAGACTGCGAGAACTCGAACAATGCCTATGGAGGAATTTCTGACCTTCGCCTGAAAACGAACATCGTTGATGCTAGTTCTCAGCTTGAAGATATTAAAGCTCTCCGTATACGCAAGTACAACTGGAAGACAGATCCAGACGGCCCTCTTCAACTCGGCCTAGTCGCTCAGGAAGCGGAACTGGTTTCTCCGGGTTT
>CALBXV010000643.1 GCA_937890045.1 uncultured archaeon | reverse complement strand
GTTTGGTTGCTAACTTTCTCCTTGCATCAATATTAGCTAAAGTTCCATCTAAATCAAATATAACTGTATTTTTATTCATACCCTATTATACAACAAAAAACCTATACGAGTCAAGCTTTATTTTCATTATTTTTACTCATAAATTTTCTTATATTTGTCATACAAATGCATTGCCCAATTTTCATGTCCTTCTTCTAACAAATGTCCAAACTGTCCTTTTGGAATATCTTTATTAATATCTAAACTATACATTGTATATGCATTTTTCAATCCAATGAATTTATCTTCATTAATTTGATTTAAAATATTTTTATTTAAATACTCAATTCTACTACTTAACCCTTTTATATAACTTTTATATTTTTTTATAGCTCGATTTGAATCAAAATCTTTAGTTTCTAGATGAGAAGGTATATTCTTATTATATAAATAAAACCTCTCAATTAATGAATCTTTAAAACAAGAAAAAAATAAATATTTTACTTTATAATGCTCTAAAAAGCTCTGTAGTAAAAGTGTTTTTTGCCAAAACATTACACTGTCATATACAAAAGAATGTAAAGTTTTATAATATAATTTTGAATATTTAATTTTATCTTCTGCATCAATATGCGCATTAGCTATTTGGATCCAAGAATTTAATTCATCAGAAAAAAATTCTATCCTACTCATTTCAGTAAATCCTAATACTACTATCAAATTATCAGCATTATTTAAATTATTTACTACATAATCTGTAGTTTCTCTGATAATTTTATCATTAGAAGATCCTGGAATAGCGTAATTATCTACAGTGCAATTTAATTTTTTAGATAGCATAACCGGCCAAGAATTATTAGTTAACAATTCTGACCCAAATGTATTACTATCGCCATTTGTGAATAAATGAATTTTGTCCATAACCTAATCTACACATAAAATACTATATGTGTCAAGCTTTATTTTTAATTAAAATTGGGAGCCGGTTACCCAGCCCCCAAGTTAACACTATTTTTAGAATCTTACAGAAATACCCATGTTGAAGTATCTTGGTGTTCCAAGAAATACTTCTGCATTATGTGCCGCGTGAGTTTTTGATCCGTAGCTATTATACTGACTATGATCTACTGCATCTTGTACATATGTTGCATCTGTTGCATTAAACACATGAGCAAAAGCAGTTAAGTTATACCCACCAATTTTCGGTAGGTCATAGGAAGCGTGGAGATCCACTTTGGAATATCCAGGTGCCATCCATACTTGTTCTCTGTCTGCATCTGCGTCTGAACCATCATACTCTCTTGCTCCAGGACTCCAATCAGAATAATTGTTATCATACTGATTGTATACTGCCTGTAATTTAAGACCACTTATTGGAGTTACAGTTGCAGCGAGTGCATACGCTGTTTGAGGCATATCACCTACCATTAAACCATCAAGTGCGTATGTATAAGGTGTAGTTGTCTGTCCGATAACTTGACCTTCTTCATTGAACTCATCTTCTTGATAGTTACCATCTGCATCACCTGCAAATTTCCAATTACCAAGACTTACTGAAGCATCTAATCTAAGTAAATCAAGAATTTGTGTAGAAGCTTCAACTTCAACACCTTTATGATTCTGATTTATTCCACTTAGGAATATTACATCAGTATCACCACTTGATCCTTGTCCAGATGTTACAGATTTGGTAAGATTTCTGTCTTTCCAATCTGTATTATATGCAGATACTTTTATTGCATATTTATCAGCGGAATAGTTTAAGCCAGCTTCTGTACTAATGAATTTTTCATTAGCAGGATCAGAAGCAACTGTGCCATCAAAATAGATTACATTATCCATAATTGGTGGTTTTTCAACAATTCCAAAGTTACCAAAAACACTAATGTTATCATTAACATCATACATTGCTCCACCTTTCCATTGTATAGTAGAGATAGGATCAGCTGTGATCTTTTCATCTGCTACTGTAAAATGGTCTTGGTAAGAATATGCAATTTGAGTTAATCCTAACATACCATAGGCTGAAAGAGGACCTGAAGAATAAGCTCCTTGTCCATAAACTCCTAACCAATCAACGGTAGTTTCGTTGTGATAAGCGATTATATCACCTAATCCAACTTTCTTACCGTCTGGTGCGTTATCATCAGCGAAGTCCATATAGAAATCACCACCCATTAAATCACGTACTTCACGTGCGTGTTCAATACCAGCAGTTCTCCAATCAACACCAGCCTGTAATGTAAGTTCATCACTTACATCATAGTTAAGTTTAGAAATTAAACCAAGTGTATTTTGACGATTTATACTATTCCTCAAAATACCAACTGATTGACCAGCTTCTCGACTGATAGCTCTTTTATCTACATAAACTACATCGTCTGTACCAGAGTTGTAGTCTATAAGAGTATTCCAATCACGAGTCCAGGGAGAACGACCATAATAAAATTTATAGTTTTCTCCACCTAACTTACCATCAGCATCTAATGTAGGAATCCTACCATAAGTACCTGTACCACCACCAGAACCACCACTCCAATACAATACTGAACTTAGTCTTGTCTTTTCGTTGATAGTCATAAAATGGTTAAGATTTACAAGAGGTTTATGAAAGAAGTTTTCTCTTTCATTAATGTAATTGGGATTGTGTCTGTCTACAGTTTTAGCACCATACATATAATAGTATTGTTTACCTTTATATGATGGATCGACTGGTGCCCAATTCTGATTGAACTTATGTCCAACATCTTTGAACTTACCATCTTCACCAAGTGCTTCAGTATCATATCCATCTACACTTGCAGCAAAATCGGCATCATAAGCACCAATATTCTGTTTGTATAGATTTTGTCCGTGACGTTGGGGTGCACCGATTGCGTATAATTCGAATCGGTTATCTTTATTTAGTGCGTAACTTGCACCAAAATAATATGCCCAAGCGTCTGTCCATGTTTTGTCAATGACACCATTACCTGTTTTTCGTACTAATGTACCACTTAATGCAAGTTTACCGTCCATCATCAAACCACTATTATAATTAACAGTAGATTTTATGAATCCTCCTGCACCACCTTCTTGTTTGAACATACCGCCTTTTTCATGACCGGTAGGATCAGTTATAATATTCATAGTTCCACCAATAGAAGGAGCTGCTAAATTAACGGCACTTAATCCACGCTGCATCTGGATAGAATGTGAAGCGTCTGCTACACCATCCCAGTTAGACCAATAGACCCAACCGTTTTCCATATC
>CALBXV010000642.1 GCA_937890045.1 uncultured archaeon | reverse complement strand
GATTAAATCTTTACAAGAAAAATACCAAGGTTTAGCTTTACAACTTGGACAGATTGCTTTACAACGTAGTCAATTAACTAGGGAATTGGATAATATAGAATCTAATGAACAAAAATTGTTAGTTGCGTATGATGAAGCTAGAGAATCTGAACAAGGAATTGTAAAAAAGATGACAGATAAGTACGGAATTGGTAATCTTGATGTAGAATCAGGTAAATTTACTCCTCAAAACTAATGTTTGAGAAATTTAGCTTATATTTATATGTAACCTTAGTTTGATTCAAACAACCTCATAAATTAGGAGAAAAATAATGGCGGAAAGAATAGTAAGTCCTGGCGTTTTTACGGAAGAGCGGGACTTGTCTTTTCTACCACAAGGTATTTCTGATATTGGGGCAGCAGTAATCGGGCCAACTGAAAAGGGCCCAGCATTCACACCAACTATACTTAGTAATTTTCAAGAATTTGAAGAAACATTTGGTAAAGTAAGTGAAGATTATTATGTTCCCTACACAGTTCAAGAATATCTTAAAAGTGCCAGTTCTGTAACAATAGTTAGAGTTCTTGGTATTGGTGGATATAAGACAGATTATGTTAATATAGTTGCAAGTGGTTCATCCAACGAAGATTTAATAGCAGTTTTAGCACCTTCACGTGGTGCTGGAGCAGCTGGTATTGATGGAACACGAGTAATGAGAAGTGGTGTAGAACAAGTCAAAGGATATTATAGTGATGCCACTACGGCTGGCGATTTTGTAATACACATAAGTGGTTCTACTAATACAGCTGGAACATATCATGAAACAATAAGTGCATCATTTGCAACATCAAGTGATTTGTTTATTGATAAAGTGATTAGTTCTGATCCAATGAACAATACATCAAATGTATACCTTTACAAAATATTTAAAGAAACTGCACACAATAATCATCAGTCTTGGACTGGATTATCAGTAACAGGTAGTTCATCCGCATCGGCTGGACAAGATTTTGTAAGTGGAACTGGATATTCAGCACAATATGGAGCAACTGGTGTAGCAGCAACTTGGACAGGTAATAGTGATTATTCTGTGGCAAGAACACCAATCGTAATTGACCAAGGAGCAACAGCAACTCGTTCATACAATAACTTATTTAGAATTTATTCATTATCTCACGGAACAAGTGTGAATGAAGAATTTAAAGTATGTGTATTGAATATTAAAGCGGCTGGTTCAATTCCTGGTTCGGATTATGGTGAATTCTCTGTACAGGTAAGAAAAAATAACCCAGCACAAGCAGATGATAATATAGTTCTTGAACAGTTTGATAATTGTAATTTTGATAGAACTTCAAACAACTATTTCGCAAGAAAAATTGGTGATAGATTTGTTGAAATTGATTCAAATGGTAAATTAACCTATAAAGGTGATTGGCCAAACCAATCTAAATGGATTCGTGTTGGAGATTATGCAGACCTTAAGAACTTGGCTAAAACAGTAGTACCTTTTGGATTTGAAGCAGTGAATAATCCAGTATTAGGTGGTAATGTACCTACAATAACATTTAAATCAGAACAGAAAAATAGTGTTGGTGATTTTGACCAAAACGTATTTTATGGTTTTGATTATAAGTTAAAGGATAATAGAGAGTATTTAGCTCCTATTCCTTATAATGCAACCACAGGTTCAAATAGTGTATTTTCATTAGCAAATATGAATGGTGATGATAACGCAGCAGGAGACTTAAATGTTTCTACGGCAGCAAATAGTTCAACAGCAATAACATTAGCAAATTCAGACATTGCACAGAGGAAATTTGTAATGCCTCTACAATGGGGATTTGATGGTGATAATCCAACGAAGATCAAAGCTACTGGAAATGATATTTCAGGTACAAACACACAAGGATTTGATTTATCATCCGCAGCAGCAAGTGGTTCTGTAGCATACAAACGAGCAATCAACGCTATAAGTAACCCTGATGAGTTCGATATTAATTTATTGGCTATCCCAGGTGTACTTCATAGTAAAGGTGGTTCAATTGTACATAGTGCAGTAACCAACCACGCAATTTCAAAAATTGAAGCTCGTGGTGATGCTTTTTATGTAATGGATGGATTTGCATGGGGAGATTCAATTGATAACGCAACAAACGGTATAAGTGCATTAGATACTAATTACGCAGGGACATATTTTCCTTGGGTTAAAGTAGTTGATTCTGAAACACAATTACCAGTTTGGGTGCCACCTTCAGTTGTTCTACCAGGTGTAATATCCTTTACAGATAAGATAGCACACGAATGGTTTGCACCAGCTGGTCTAAATCGTGGTGGTTTAACTTCAGTATTAGAAGCTAAAACACGATTAACTCACGCTGAGAGAGATAAACTGTATGAAAATAGAGTTAATCCAATTGCAACATTCCCAGGTCAAGGAGTAACGGTATTTGGACAGAAGACACTTCAGTCTAAACCTTCAGCACTTGATAGGATTAATGTTCGTAGATTGTTGATTGCATTGAAGAAATTCATCGCATCATCCTCAAGATATTTAGTTTTCGAACAGAACACAACAGCAACAAGGAATCGTTTCTTGAATATTGTTAATCCTTACCTTGAAAGTGTACAGGCCAATAGTGGTTTGAACGCATTTAGAGTAGTGATGGACGATACCAATAACACACCTGATGTTGTTGATAGAAACCGTCTTGTAGGACAGATATTTATCCAACCTACGAGAACAGCGGAATTTATTGTTCTTGACTTCGTGGTATTACCCACAGGAGCATCGTTCCCAGACTAATTCGAAAAATCGAGATAAGAAACCCTGCAAATTGTGGGGTTTTTTATTGCCTAATAAAACTTCTAAAAAACTTCTATGAATTGACATATTTAGAAATTCATTTTTTTTAAATTGTTTGATATTTATACTTGAAGTACAATATGTACAACAATTTTAACAATAGGAGAATTGGAAATGCCAGAGTTAATTGATCCTTCAGAAATAATGTTCACACCGTTTGAACCAAAAACTAAAAACCGGTATGTCATGTATATTGAAGGTCTACCCGCATATTTAATCAAAACTGCAGCAAGACCCCAAATAACATTTGAAGAAATAGTATTAGACCATATTAATGTAAAGAGATACATTAAAGGTAAAGGTGAGTGGCAACCATTAGCACTTACATTATATGATCCTATTGTACCATCAGCAGCACAAGCGTGTATGGAATGGGTGAGATTATCCCACGAATCAGTAACAGGTCGTGATGGATACTCAGATTTTTATAAGAAAGATATTACATTTAATTTATTGGGTCCAGTAGGAGATATTGTTGAAGAATGGACATTAAAAGGTGCGTGGGCACAAGATGTTAACTTCAATGATGTAGATTTTGCAAATGGTACAGATCCAGTAGATATTGAATTAACATTGCGGTACGACTACGCAATCTTACAATTCTAATTAAAACGGAGAATAACAATGACTGAATGGCTAGCAGCAAATTGGGAATGGTGCCTTTTGGCTTTCTACACTTTAGAAAAAATAGTAAAACTTTCGCCTTCTAAGAAAGACGATGTTATTTTTGATGCAGTGTTGAAACCTGTTTGGGACGCAGTTACCAAAGGAAAAGCAAAGTAATTAAAAATTTTTAGGTTTTTAAATAGTTTTAAGAATAGTTATAATTAGGTTATAACTCTAAATCCAATAGGAGTAAAAATGGCAGAAAATAAATTCCCTACGGAAGTAGTGGATTTGCCCTCAAAGGGATATTATTATTCCGAGGACAACCCATTATCTTCAGGGCAAATTGAAATAAAATACATGACTGCCAAAGAAGAAGATATTTTAACTTCACAAAATCTTATTCAAAAAGGTATTGTGTTAGATAAATTATTGGACGCTTTGATAGTTGATAAGAAAATCAATACAAATAGTATGTTGATAGGTGATAAGAATGCATTATTTATAGCAGCAAGAGTTCTTGCGTATGGTAAAGAATACACTTTTGATTATATTGATAATCAAGGTCAATCTAAAGAACATGCTTTTGATTTAACTACATTAAAAGATAAAAAAATAGATTTCTCTAAACATGAAAAAGGGAAAAATTTATTTAGTTTTAAACTTCCACAATCAGAAAGAACAATAGAATACAAATTATTGACGGATGGTGATGAGAGGGATGTTACCAAGGAATTAGCAGCATTATCTAAAGTAAGTGGTGGAGTTTCTAAAGAGGTAACAACTCGTTTTAAAAAGATGGTAGTTTCAGTAGATGGTAATTCTGAACGAGCATTTGTTAATAACTTTGTAGATAATGAGTTTTTCACACAAGACTCACAAGCTTTTAGAAGTCATTATCAAGAAATAACTCCAGACATAGATATGGAAATTGTTATAGATGATGGTGGAGAGGGGGTAGAAGTCACCGTCCCTATGACGGTTCAGTTTTTTTGGCCTTCCGTTAAGTTATAAACTAGAAATACACAAACAAATATTCGAGT
>CALBXV010000641.1 GCA_937890045.1 uncultured archaeon | reverse complement strand
CATTATGCTCCTAATAGTAATGAACCTGACGGTGGCATTGCTTTGAGAAAGAATTATGCAGGAGTTGGTTTTACATACGATAGTGATAGAGATGCTTTTTACACTTCACAACCATACCCGTCGTGGTCACTAAATGAAGATACCTGCCTGTGGGAATCACCAATACCATATCCAGACGATGATAAAATGTATAGATGGAATGAGGACAATCAGAATTGGGAATTGACAGAGTTACAATAGAAGAATAATTGTAATTTTTTTATAGGCTTGATATTTTCTGTTATCATAGCCAAAATTTTAATAACAAAGGAAAATGGTAATGGAAGAAGATATAAGAGATATTGTAATTCGTACAGATGAAACTCTTAAAAATTTAAAAACTGATTTTGAAAGGCATGAGAAAGAGGGTAATCAAAAATATGATAAGTTATTAGAACATTCAATGACTTGTGTTGAATCTGGTCATATTAAGGAACAAAACAGTAAAATAGATAAGATATTATCTATGTTACATAAATTACAATCAAGAAGGGGTAAAATAGAAATATCTGATATTGTTAAAAGTGTTTTAATAATTGCAACTATTGTTGGTATAACTTTTGGAGTTATGAGCTATTTTAATAAGGTTCATAGTGAAGAACAAGCTAAACACTATTTCATTACTGAAATAGAAAAACAGAAATGTAATACAGCAGAAGATGTAAAAAAAGTAGTTAAGATATTTAATGATTATATAGTTTCAAAGAATTTAAAATTTGAATTTGAATGTAATAATCCTGAAGATACAGAACCTGTTCTTGAGTGTTATACTAGCATATGTAGAGAACATTGTTTAAGAGATATAGAGAAATTAAGATGGATATTAATAGCTATATCTATGGATTGGAATACATATACAGGTAATAAAGAAGTAAATATGTATGATCTTGATAAAATATTAATATATAAAGTTGATACAGATGGAGAATTTTGTTTAATAGGGCAACAGATATAAAATATCTGTGCAAAATATCTGTGCAAAATATCTGTGCAAAATATCTGTGCAAAATATCTGTGCCAAAGTTCTATTATGATAAGTATAAATATATTAACATACAACCGTGATGTATCAACTTGTTTAGATGCAGTAAAAAAGAATACCAATAATATTAATGAAGTAATTTTAGTAGATAATGCTAATAATTATAAAAGAAGTTATGATGATTATGTAGATAAATATATAGGATTAAAAAATAATGAGTGGACATATTCAAGGAATTACGGTAAGTTAGTAGCTAAATATGATTATATAGCATGTATAGATGATGATGTAATAGTATATCCAGGTTGGGATGAAATACTATTAAATATAATACAAGAAGATAGTAATATAGCAGGAGTAGGACCTTGTGGACACTATGTATATGAAGATTTGAGTAACTACAATAAACGTAGTGGTTTACAAGGTAATTATGTAGATGTTCTTACTGGTTATTGTTGGATGCATAGAAATATTCCTGAAGGTATATTACCAGATATTAACTGGCGTTCTTGGCACGATGAAACATGGGTACAATTACAGATGAGAGAAAAAGGTTATAGATTTAAGATGTCACCTAATAATTGTGATCATATTTCTCAAAGAGGTGAAATATCTGAAGAATCATGGAAAGACCATGATGAAAAAATTAAATTAATACAAGATCGTTTTGATATAAAAAATTTGGGTTTGGAGAAATAAAACCTAATTTTTGGCTAAATGTTAGTTAAAACACGTTATAAATGTAAAATAAAGTAACATACGTTAGTCATAAATTAGGTTGAAATTAGTTATGATAAAAGAGAGTAGAACATTATTAATGAGAACACTGAGATCTGATTCTACATTGTTTAATTTAATAAAGGGTAAAATATATCCACAGGATTTAGCAACATTAAAAAATCCAATGTATCCGTGTGTTACTTTTACATTTGGAAGTGGTAATTCTGATGATAATATACCAAATTTGGCTGAATCTAATGTATCAGTAAAATGTTATTCTACTAAAAGTTATAGTGAATGTTGGAATATCTATGAAAAAATAAGAAGTTTAGTATTATTTTCTGTTGTATCAGATGCAAATGTAAGGATGCGTATAACAGAAAATGGTACACCTGATGAAACATTTAATGAAACAGATAGGTTACATATAGTTGTAGCAAGTTTAAATTTAGTAATAATAGGTGTATAAATGAAAGAGGAAGAAGAAAAGATATTATGTGTTGCATGGAAATGTATAGATTGTAAAAAGATTTTAGGCTATACAGATTCAAGAAGTGAAATTTTAAGGATAAAATACAAAGATCTCTTTGTATATATTCGTAAAGGTGAAGTTACCGTATTATGTAGAAATTGCGGTAAACAAAATATAGTTAATTATTCTGAAGAATAATAACTGTTTATTTTTTTTATAAGGAGAGATAATTATGCCAGGTTATAATGTCCCATCATATACGACAAGTAATATCTCTATAGGTCCCGGTGTTCTGTACTTAGCATCTGCTGGTACAACTCCAACAACTGATGTTGGTGCTGTTAGAGGTGGAGAATTAAGTATTACAAGAGAAAAATTAGATATTGATCAGGGTTTCCCTGCTCAACCTATTATTTCTTATTGTACAGCAGAAGATGTTACATTAACTGTAACAGCCATAGAATGGAATTTTGAGCAACTAGTTAAGTCATTAGGTGCAGGAGCTGCATCAGCCACTCAACTTGATTTTGGTGGTGATATGAACTTTAGCGAAATTGCTGTAAAATATGTCCATAGAATGGCAGCTGGTTCTACTATTGAGATAGACATTTGGAAAGCTAATGGTTCTGGTGAGCTCACAACCAGTTTTGGAGATGATGTTCAAGAATTCCCATATGCATTTGCTGGGTTGAATTCTACAACTGATTGGGCTTCAGCAACTTTAGATTCAGATAAGACAATATTCCAGATGAGACGTATAAATTAATTTATTTAACATAAAAGATGTCTAGGAGGCACAAAAATATGTCTAACGAGAAAAAGAACGACACAGAGTCAGAAGTAAAAGTTTTTGCAAAAATAGGAGAAGAATATACTTTATCTAGTGGTAATAAAATTACTATACAACCATTACCTTGGGGTAAAGAAATATTCGTATGTCAACTGGTATCGAAATTTTTCACTGAAAATAATATGATAGAAATATTTAATAATCTTTCTAGTGTAGATAATGAAAGTGATGATGCAGGTTTTGATGCTATGGTAAGACTCATCACACCATTAATTCAGGAAGCACCACAAACTATTACACAAATAGTAGCTATCCTCACAAGTAAACCCGAAAAAGAGATAGAAGAAACATTGACGGCTGATGATGTGATGGGAGTGTTTGTGCCTTTTTTGCGAAGTTTGTTCAGCAAGTACGCGGTGATATTTCAACAGGCAAGTCAAACTTTGGTGAAATAATAGATTTGCTTTGTAGTGAATATGGTTGGACTGTTGAACAAGTTTTTAGTCATACAAAAGCACAGATTGAACTTTTAACTGTTGCAATGGCTGAAAGAAGAAAAGAAGATTTTAAGCTCCAGGCTGGTTTACATGGAGCTAATATAAAAAAAGAATCATTTAATAAATCTGTAAGTGCAACAGATACAGATAAGATAAAAAGTATGGGTATTAATGTAATAGAGGAATAACAAATGGCAAAAAAGACTTTTGGTATAAATCTAACAGCAAATGTAAAAGGCTGGATGAAGGCTATGATGGCTGCTGCAGGTTCCACTAAGAAATTAAACAAGAGCATTAAAGTTGGTGGAAAAGGTTTTGGTGATAATGCTAATAAAATGGGAAAATATTCTGCAAAGATGAAGAAAAATTTCCAGACATTGCAAAAGAACCAAAAGGGAGCAAAAACAGGGTTTGATAATTTAGGTCAGTCAACTGTTGGTTATAATAAAAGAGTATCAGCTAGTATTAAAAGTGTTTTTCAACTTGGTAAAGAACTTTTTTCATTAGGTAAAAAAACTAAATCAACTTCTAAACGAGTAAAGGATACTAAAAAGTCTACAGAAGGTCTTGATAAAGCTGCAAAAAAGACTGCTAAGGCTGGAAAGCAAATGGAATTTGCTTTTAATGGTGTTGATAAAGCAGTAAAGGAAACCGGGAAAAGTGTAACGCAAGCAACAAAAAAGATGGGTCTGCTTCGTAAATCAATAAGTGGGGCTAGTGGAGCACTTGGTATGCTAAAGAAGGTAGGAAAGAAAGCTTTTATTCCATTTGCAATTGGTGCTGGACTTATAGGTACTGCAGTCATGGCTCTTAAAACTTTGGTAAAGATGTCTACAAGGGCTACTGAAATAGAAGTTCAAAGTAAAGCTTTTGCCAATTTAATGTCAACCCATGCAGTTGTTGCAAAAGATGTATTAGCAAAGCTAAAAAAAGTAAGTAAAGATACACTAGATGTATATAGTATCATGCAAACAGCCAGTAGAGCAGTTCTACTTGGTATCCCCGCCTACAAATTAACTGAATTAATGGAAGTAGCTAGAAATGCATCTAAAGCTATGGGTACAGAAGTTTCAGCTGCATTTTCTGATATAGCACTTGGTATAGGTCGACAATCACGTTTAATCTTGGATAACTTGGGTATTATAGTACGTGTAGGTGTTGCGTATGATAAATATGCAAATAAAATAGGTGTTGCTGCTGATGCTTTAACTGATTATGAAAAGAAATTAGCTTTCACAGAAGAAACCTTAAGAATGGGTAAAGGTATAAAAGACCGTGGTGAGGATATTGAAGATTTTCAAGATAAAATAGCACAGTTAAATGTGATGATAAAAGAGTTTGGGTACAGGATGTCGTTTTATGTTAAAGCTGTAGTAGCTTCATTACATAGAGTGTTTGAAAAATTAGGTTATATTAAAGATTTAAAAACACTTTTAGAAATAAAAATACCAGCAATTATGACTACTGGTCTAGACGAAGCAACTGATGCTATAGTTAGGTTCTTTACTACAATAAAAGCTTTATATAATTCAGTAAAAGAATTTTTAAAATTAGATTTCTGGTCGCAGGTTATGATAGTAAGTGATAAAGTAAAAAATATGTTTATGTGGATAGGTGAGATAATGGGTAAAGGTTTTATGAAAGCAGTTAAAGGTGCATTTTGGCTTTTTGGAGGTGGTGGAAAAAAGGAAGGCGTAGAAGGTGTTAAAGAAGAACTACCGAAATTATGGAAAAAAGAATTAAACAAGTTAGGTTATAAGGCAGGTACTAAAACTAAAGCAACAATGAAAGAAAGGCGTGGACAAAAAGGTTTTACTGATACGAGAACTTTAACAGAATTACAGAGTACAATACAGAAAAATTCAAAGAATATAAAAGAGTGGCAAAAATTAATTTCATCTAATTCAAAAGAGCATAGTAAAGTACAAAGAGGTGCGTGGTATAGAAGCATAAGATTAGCAGATGAAGAAAATGCGCAAGCACTAGAGTCTATGAGAGTATTAGATTCTCTTATTGCTGCAATTGAAAAACAAAAAGCTGACATAAAATCGGATAGTCCAGATGCAAAAAAGAAAAAAATTGAATTAGATAGAATAAAAACTTCATTGGAAGGTAGTATTTTATATGACGGTTCAAACTGGTTAGAAAGAGTTGGAGAGACAGTAAGAAAAGGAACACACATATACCAGACGGCTATGGGTATAGAAATTCCTAATATAGAAAAAGCTATGACTGCAGATCATCCTATAAAGATGATGGATTTGTTTGAGAAAAAGCTAAAAACTGTTACTGAAACAATGGATACAGCAAGCATGACATATCAGAACCAATTAGCTGGTATACAACCACAAGTAAAGGCTATGGTTCATGCTTATGAAACATTAGCGTTTAATCAAAGAAATGCAGCACAATTAAGTGAAAAACTTAGAGAAGGAGAAAATAAATCAGGATGGTATAAAAATGTTATGAGTCTACAAGGAGAAGGTGCAGCAGAAAGAATGGTTCAACGTCTTAAAGAAACAATAAAAACAATGGAGAAATTTACTGGGGATAAACAAAAGCAGTATGAGAGAGAATTAAAAGAAACACAACGCAGGATGGAAATAGTAAGAGAAGGTGCATTTATAGAAACATTAGGTGTTATGCCGTCTAAGAAGTTTAAACAAGAAACTAACAAATGGTTAATGCAATTTGGTAGACTTAAAAAGGCGATGAAGAATCATACAAAAGAATTGGGATTAACAACAGAACAGCAAATAATAGCTAATGATGAACTATTAGATAAATTAAGAGAACATTATTGGAGTCTTACAGAAGAACAACAGAGGTTCTTTAATCAGTTCCAAAAAGAAACAAATGCAATGCACCAAGAAACAGATAAACTTTCTCGCGGGATGATAAAATGGGCTGATGATTTTGATAATGCAAGAGGAAGAATAGAGGCTATGGGTGTACAGTTAGCACAAAGTTTAGCTGATTCTCTTGGTAACTTTTTCTTTAAAACCATTAAAGGTGAATTAACCAGCTTACAAGAAACTTTTCAGAGTTTCTTTGATTCCATATTAAAAGAGATAACAGGTTTTGCAGGTAAAACAATTGTTTCTAAAGTTATTAGAAAATTTGCACCAAAGCTTCTTCCAAAGGAAGGTGCATCTGTAGAAGATTTAAAAGCAATAGCACAGAAAAAGTCTGATGAAGATAAAGAAATAGCAAATAAACAATATGGGGTATTAAAGTCTATTAGTGATACAGTAAAAGAAGCTAAAGAAGAAGATAAAAAAATTGTTGATAATACAACACATAAAGAAGGTGGTGTACCAGTTACTATTCAAGGGGAGCAAGCAAAGACAATACCAGAATTGGAAAAACTTAAAAAGGAAGATTATCTTACAGGAATTAAAGAACATAGATCACCCAAAGTCATAAAAGCTATATCTGAAGCTAAAGAAGAAGAAGAAACAGATAAAGAATATAAATCTGGCGAATGTAGTTGTGCTGATAAACTATGTGAATGTATTAAAGATGCTATTGGTTCAAAAGATGGACTTAAACCTAAACTTGCTGAAGGTGAAGATAAGGAAAAAGAAGTTAAAGTAAAAGAAACAGAAGGTTTATTTACAAGGATTAAAAGTGGTGTAAGTAGTATTTTAACAAATATAGGAAGGGCTGTTAGCACCACAGTTAGAGAAATAGGTAAAGGTTTACTCTGGGTATTTAATAAAATAACTTTTGGTTTGTTAAAGAAAAAGACACAAGATGAAAGTAAATATGATGGTTATTCTAGTTTATCAGAAGAAAAGGAGAAGATTAATGCAGCAACATCTTTAGGTCTAGAGGAAGGAAAAAAAGAACCTATAGAAGATGTATCTAAATCTCTTGACGTAATAAAAAAAGAATCATTAAAAAGTTCAAAAAGAAATAAAGAAAATGAGCAAAAAGGTATTCTTGATAACCTTAAATCTAATGGGTGTGATTGTGCTGAAAAGATATGTGCATGTATTAAAGAAAGTATTGGTGATGGACCTGGTTTTCTTTCAAAACTTGGAGGTGGAATAACAAGGATTGTAGGTGGTATAGGTATTGCTATTGGTGGTATTTTAACAGGTATAGGTTCAGCTTTCTCTAAAGTATATGGGATGATAAAAGGTGAAAAGGGTGGAACAGTAAAATCTGTAGTAGAAAAAGCACCAAAAGGACCAAATTTGTTTAGTAAAGTAGTCGGTTTTGTCTTCGATAGTGTGAAAAAGCTTGCGAGTAGTTCAAAGAAACAAGGTACTGGAACAGAAGGATCAGGTGGAGCTAATCAAGCTGACACTGGAGCACATGACGAATTTTTTAACCAAGGTCAAAATGTAGAGTATGCAGCTAAAGGTGGAATAATGGATTTAGTTAAGTTTGCTAGAGGTGGAATATCAAGTTTAGATTTTGAAGCTGATTTGGTAAAATTTGCTAAAGGTGGTGTAGCAAATATGGCAAAGTTAGATAGTTCTAATGTAATAACTAAAAGACCAACACTAGCAGCAATATCAGAAAAAGGACAGAGAGAAGCAATAGTACCACTAGATAAATTTGCAGATTTAATTAAACCTACTACATTTGTTATAAATGCACTTGATGCACAAAGTTTTCAAGAATACGTAAAAGCTAATAAAGATACAATAGCATCTGCAGTATTAGATGTAAAAGGATCACCAACAATAGGTAATTTAGGTGGTGATATAAATAGAAGACCGTTATAATTATTATGGAGAATTAATATGGCAACTATAACATCTGCTTTGCAAAAAGACTCAGCAGGTAATAATGTACAAGTTACAGCAAAATTTATATGTCAAGATGGTAGCGATACACCTAAAACATCTCCTTTAGTATTTACTACATCAGGTTTGACATTAGTTGTACCTGATGATGCCTATGAGTTGGTTGCAACACCAACACATGATTTATATGTATCAGATACTTTTGTTATGACTGGATATGATACAATACAGGCAACTACAAAGGAATCGTTTCCTTGTATTAGGATGACTAATGTTTTTATAAAAGGTGCTACTTTAGGTGGAACTGTTCACTTTCGTTGGCACACTCTGTAAAGGGTATATTATGATAAATTGTTTTTATTTTATAATTAGGGAGTTATTTTAAATGGCTGTTTATACATGGACATCAAGTTCTACAAATCCAACTGTTGAACATTTTAATGTTCAACCTGAATTTAGAACTATAGTTACAGAATTTGATTCTGGAAAAAGAGTAAGAAATTCTAAATGGGATTTACCTAGATATAGATTTACAATAAAATACAGGACACCTATTTCAATATCAGATATGAATGAAATAAAAACTTTTTTTATTGCTAGAAAAGGTACTTATGAAAATTTTCAGTTATATGTTCCATCTTTAGGTACAACACATACTGTTACATTTGATAAAGATATGCAGAATTTTGATTATTTTGCGAATATTTTAGGTTATTTTGGTGAAGTTTCTTTTTTGGAAGAAGTTGTATAATATAAGGTATGTTAAATTATGACAAGAGTTTTATCAACAGGATATTCTGCACATTTGGCTGGATTAACGCAGGCTGTAGTAGAATTATATAAAATATCTGCTGCAGGTATGTCTTTATTTACGTATACTGATAGCAAAGAATCTGTAACATATCACGGTTTAACATATAAACCATATCCAATTAAAAGAAGCAAAATAATTTTTTCTGCAGATCTTAGAGTAGATCAAACAAGTATATCATTAGCTACAAATTGGGGTTTAAATAGAGCAGTTACTTCTAATACATTAAGCGGTGCTGCTTTTTCTATTACTAGAGTTAGAAAAGATGCACCTGATCATGATAATATATTATTATTTGAAGGTGAAGTAGCAAATATTTCTTCTAGTTTTAATCAACTAGAATTAAGAGCACAAACATTAGACTTTCTTAATTTTCTGTTACCAAGAAGGGAAATACAGGTAGCTTGTAATTGGAAGTTATATGATAAATTTTGTTCTCTTGGTCTTACAACATATCAAAGTGACGGTATAACATCTCAATCATCACCAAGTGGTAAAACTTTATATTCATCTACATTTTCTGCTAAATCAAGTGATTACTATACTTTAGGTTTTATAGAAATGACAGATGGTGATAATAAAAATTTTAAAAGATCGATATCTAACCATACAAGTAATACAATTACAGTTATACCACCTTTCCCATATGCAGTAGGTCAAACTATATCTTTTAAAGTTGCACCTGGTTGTAAACATGATCTTGATGATTGTGAAAGTAAATTTAATAATTTGATTAATTATGGTGGGTTTCCTTTTGTTCCTAAACAAGATGCAGTTTTATAGGAGAAAAATATGGTAGTAAAGCAGGGATTAGGTGAAAGAAATATTGCAAATAGAGGACAAGAGTGGAGAAATAAAGTAGTAGTTGAAGCTAAAAGTTGGGTGGGTACACCTCATAGACATTATACATTAAATAAAGGTTTAGGTACTGATTGTGGTATGTTTATTATAGGTGTTTATGCTAAATTAGGTTTAATTAAAGAAGAAAAACCTGATTTTTATCCTGAAGATTGGGCATGGCATAAACCTGTAGGTGAGATGTTTGAATTAATAGTGCAAAAATATTGTGTAGAAATAAAAAAAGAAGAAATACAATATGGAGATTTAATTTTATATCAGTTTGGTAAGTGTTTATCTCATAGTTCATTATTATTAAAAGATGATTTTATAATACATTCAGAAAGAGGTGTGGGTGTAACCATATCAAATAGATATAGTACTAGATGGTATAAAAGAGAAAGAAAATATTATTCTTATATAGATTAGTTGTAAAATATCTGTGCAAAATATCTGTGCAAGATATGAGGTATTAATATGGGTAGTAAACAAAATGTGCAAACTGGTGCAATAGTAGGTGGTATGATTATTGGTGCTGTAATTGGTGGTCCTATGGGTGGATGGGAAGGCGCAATGATTGGTGCCTCATTAGGTGGTATGGTTGGTAGTGCAGGTGGTGGTATTGCTGGTGGTATGATGTATCCACCTCCAAAGCCTGAAACTAAAATAAGGCTAATTAAATCTGCTGTAGGAACTTCTGCTGTTGAAGGTGTAGCAGTTACAGTAATATTTGGCAGAACTCGTATTGGTGCTAATATGATGCATAAAAGTGAAATTGTTCGTCATGAATCAACACAAGTTGTAAGTTCTAGTAGAGGTGGAGGAAAAGGTGGCGGTGGAGGAGGCGATGGAGGTACTACTGAAACAACTACTACCACTACATGGTTTACAGCAGATTTTGTAATGGCATTAGGTGAAGGGCCTCTTAAATTACATAAAATCTATGAAGGTAAAAATGTTGTAGATGTACCACATACTTTTTATCCTGGTTCATTTACACAAGAGGCTGATACTTCTTTAACAGATAAAACAGGAAAAGCTATAGGTTATCGTGGTACATCTTATATAGTATTCAACGATTATAATTTAGGTAGTAGTTCTAGTATACCAGCTTTAACTTTTGAAGTTGAAAGTGCATTGTATGCTTTAGGTTTATCTAGTGGTAGAACTGATGCAGAAACTAATCATTTATCTTGGAATCCAGGTGTTGCAACAAGTAATGGGTTAGGATCAAGTTTAATTCAAGGTGGTTATTTAAAATATAATAATAGAGATTATATGCCTGGTTGGACTACTTATAGTGGTTCTGATACTGCAGGTTTAATTTATAATAGAACAGATAATATATATAATAATTTTGAATCTATTGGTGGTGTAAATATTGTTGGTTCTGGTGATTATATTGCATGTTCAACATTAGCAGTAACTAATAGTTATGATAGTATAAATATTAAATTTTTTGAAGGTGATTTAAATTATGTTGGTAATGAAAAACCAATAGATACTTGGTCTGGTTCATTACCGTTAGATAGTACTCAAAATATTGTTCGTATAACAGAAAAAATGAGTTTTACAAGTTCACCTACTGGTTATACAACACACCCTATTTCAATAGACATTCCAGATTATGCGTATGAAGTTATAGTAACACCTACTACTGCATCACATATTTCTATTGATGCTGATATGTCTACATATGATAAAATGTACCCTTATAGTAAAGATACTTTTCCTTGTGGTAGATTAGATAATATTTATATTAGAGCTGATGAAAATGAATGGCAAGATGCTACAGGTGGTGGAACTGTTTCATTTAGATGGAATACATTAAGTCATAGTGGTAATGATATTTTATTAGGTTTAGGTGGTGGTAAAGGTGTAGTAAGTCAGACAGAATTATATTGGAATGGTACAGCATATGATGCATTAGATAGTACTATTGTAAGAGAAGAAGATGTTACTCTTGTAGCTATGAGATATTCAATTGATACAGGATTTTTTGATATATGGGCAAGAACACATAATTATAAAACACCATCAGTTTTTGGTAGTACAAATCAAGTTGCTGGATTCCCAGTTGGAACTACTCATGCTTGGGCTCAAGTAGTAAGAATACCAGAAGAAGATATTAAAGAAGTATCATTTTTTGAATATGAAAATGTTTTTATTGCCTTATTATCTAATGGTAATGTTTATAGAGTAAGTGTATCACTATCAGAAGATTATAGAACTGGTACTGGTTTAATAGGACCTTGGAAAACAATAAATAATGTTTCTTCATCTCTTAAAGTTAATACTAATGATTTAGAAACAGATTTTACACCACAAATAGGGAGTGTATCAAGGATTGGTGCTATAATATATGTAGGTTATACTAATGGTACTGCATCTGTTAATACTGGCAAAATAAAATATTATGATTTAATTACAAATAGTTGGTCAGATGTTTTATATTCAACAGCAGCTGTTGTTAATAAAAATCCATCTGCTTTACAATCTCAAACAACTAATACTTATCATGTTCCATTACATCATGATAATAGAACTTTATATTTTGGTAAAAATGATAGTTCAGATTTAGATAAATGGAAAATTTATAAAACAAGAGATAACTTTGTAAATACCAGTAGTATAGAAAGTTATGAACATTATGGTACAGGTTTATATGAACATGATGATTATATGATTAGAACTTTAGGTGTTCCAAGTACTGTATCTGAATTAGGTTCAGGAACTTTTAATGATATTGTTTATTCTTATGGATCTCCTGAAAGTTATTCTCTTGCTGGAACAACTCATGAATTAATTACAACAGCAGAAGTTATAGATGATATAATTACTTCTAATAGATATGGTGGTAATTTTAATGGGGTAACAAATTTTCCTAAAGCAAAACAAGATTGTATAGATAATGGGTACTATATAAATGTGCCTGTTACAGAAAAAAGTGATTTATCTGGACTTCTTGGTACTCTTGCTTCACATGGTTGGGTATCAGTTATATTTTCTGGTAGTGGTATAAAATTACTTGTTTCTAAAAATGAGGATATTATTGCAACTATTTCTGAAAATCATCTTGTAGGTACAGGTACTGACCAGAGTTTAAGAATAGAAGAAACAGGTAATTCAGAAAGAGTAAATCGTTTAGAAATAGAATTTACAGATCCAGAAAAAGCTTATTCTTCAAGACCTATAATGGTTGAAGATATTGCAGATCAAGAAGCAATTGGTATAGATAAAACTTCTATATCTTTACCTGGCTTTGTTGATAAAGAAGTTGTAAAACACGTTGGTAATATTATGTTAAGAAATTCTCTATATGGTAGAAGAAGATTTTCTTTTACTTTAGGACCCGAACATTTAGATTTAGAAGTTGGTGACCCTATTCAATTACATTTTCCAAATGCTAATATAAATTGGTTAAGGTCTAGAATTACAAATATTGAAGAAAGAGAAGATTTTAATTTAGGTTTTATGTGTAGAGAAGAGCCTGATTATATATTTGATACAGTAAGTTATACAGTACCATCTTCATTAGCAGTACCAGATAAACCTTATAATATAGGGTTATCTAATGTTGTTGGATTTAATGTTAAAGAAACACCATATGAATTATTAACTGATACAGGTGTTTTAGAAATGGCTGTTTTATATGGTAAAGCAAGTCCTGATAATATAGGTATTGATTTATATTATAGTACTGATGATGGTATAAGTTACGGTTTATTATTACAGAGTAGACATAATCCGCCAGTAGGTATATTAAAAACAGCTATGGATCAAGATTTTTGGTTAGATTCTCAAACAATAGAAGTTGATGTAACAGGTTTATCAGGTTCAGATTTTGTAAGTTCTACAAGAGACGAAATGTTTTCAGGTATTAATTCATTAGTAATTGATGATGAATATATGATGGTTCAAAATTGTAATTTAGCTAGTACTAATACTTATGAATTATCTAATTTTATAAGAGGTAGACATGGTACAGCAACAACTGTACATCCTGTAGGTTCTACAGTTTATCAAATGAAAACTGTAGATCACTTTACATTAGGAAAGGGTAAAATTGGTACAAATTTATATTATAAGGCTGTACCTGTTAACCTATTTAAAAATGAACTAGATATATCTGATGTACCAGCTTTATCACAAAAAGTTCTTGGTAGAGCACATAGACCACATCCACCTTCTTCTGTTCAATTAGTAAATAATGATGGTAAATTAAGGCGTAGTTCTTCTGGTAGAACAATAGAAACAGATTTAAAAATAAAATGGCAATTAGTCAATAAACAAACAGGTTATGGTAGACAGGGATTTGGTTATGCTGTAAAAGAAGGAACACCTTTAGGTGAAGAATATGTAGATATTATTGTTGAAAATTGGTTTAATAACCAATTAGTTAGAACTACAACTGTTGGTAATACTATAACAACTAATACATATACAGAATTAGAAAATAAAGTTGATAATGGTGTATTATCATCACCAATAGAATTTAGGGTGTATTCTAGAGGGGCTTATGGTAGGTCAATAACTTATACACCTTTAACAGTTACTATATTGGGTGCAACCAATATCGCATAATAAAATAAGGAGAATTAAAAATGAGTTTTACTAAACATTCAAATTTAGAAACAATAGCTCAAGGTGTAGATAATTGGGATGCACCTTTAAATGAAAATTGGGATATAATAGACAAAGGATCTTCAATTAAAGCTATAGCTGGTCAAACATTATCTGCGTATAAAGTAGTTTATAGAACAACAGATGATACTTTAAAATTAAGTATTGCAGGTATTACAGGTTCAGCTGATTCAAGATTTGTTGGATTTACAAAAGAAACATTTAATCTAGGTGCAGATGGTTTTGCACAATATGATGGTTGGATTTCAGACCCTAATTGGAGTTTAACACCAAGTGCTCCATATTATTTATCTCATTCTAATAGAGGTGAAATAACATCTACAAAGCCAGGAGCTGATCCAATATTAGTTGGTATGGCTATAGGAACAAATGAATTACTTATAAAACCGTGGATAGAAACAATAGCACCTTCAATTGGTTCACCAACTGATTATGGTGATGCTGAAGTATCTAGAGCTAAATTTAGAGATTATGCTGAAACTTTAACAACTGCAAATACAAGTACAACATATACAATAGATTATGAGGCTAGTAATGTTTTTGAATTAACATTGACAGGTAATTGTACATATACTTTTTCAAACCCACCTACATCTGGAGTTGCAGGAAGTTTTACATTAATTCAGAAACAAGATGCTACAGGAAATAGAACTGTAACTTGGCCAGCAAGTGTTAAATGGAAACAGGGTGCAAGATTCGGTACACCAGTAGGTTCAACTATAGCAAATGGTATTGCTGTATATACTTTTCTTACTACCGATGCAGGAAATGTATGGTTAGGATTTGAGGCTGCATATGATATGGCATAGTGTCAAGTTAAATTTTTATTTTAAATAAATTTGACATTTTTTTAAATTTATGTTATAATTAGGTTAATAGAATTTTCCTTGACATAAAATTATATTAATATGCAAACTACAACAGATATAAAAAGATACCATGATTCAACAAAATTACTTTTTCATATGGAAAGAGTAATAGAACATTTTGATTATAATAAAAGAATCCCACCTATACATATAGATGTTGGACTTACAAAACGTTGCAATATGTTGTGTTCTTTTGGATTTTGTAAATTTCAAGATTTAAATGGCGAAAGTATAGAAAAAGATGCACTAATAACAAATCTTGTTAAATCTTCAGCTAAAGCAGGTGTTAAATCATTAGGGTTTATAGGTGATGGTGAACCAACTATGAATTTAGAATGTTTTAATGCTTTAAATGTTGGTAAAAATGAAGGTTTGAGCATGGCAATATCAACTAATGGGATTCTTGTAGAGAATGAATACAAACAGAAAACTATATTAGAATCTTGTGAATGGATGCGTTTTAACATAAGTGCGTACACTCCAGAAGCATATAGAAAAATACATAATTCTAATAAAAGAGATATAGTATTTCAAAATGTTAAAGATATAGTAAGATTAAAGAAACAATTTAATTACAAATGTGATATAGGTATTCAAATGGTATTTACACCAGATAATATGATTGATGAAATAATACCTTTATCTCAATTCGCAATAGATTCAGGTGTAGATTATTTTGTTATCAAACAATGTAGTTTGCCAGATGAAGGTGAAACTGGTATGACTCAATTTGATTTAAATATGTATAATAATAAAGGGGTTATTGATATATTAAAATCTGCTGAAAGTATGAGTACAAAAGATACTGATATTACACCTAAATGGAATATAATGGAATTAAAAGGTGAAAAACCATATGATAAATGTCTTGCAATACCTTTAATATTTGAAGTAAGTGGTGATGGTGGTTGTTATCCATGTGGGTATTTTTTTGGTGGTAAAAGAAAAGATATGTGTATGGGTAATGTTCATGATAATACAGTTGAAGAAATAATAAATAGTGAAAGATATTGGAAAATTATAGAACATTTAAAAACTGATTTTAAAGTTAATATAGATTGTAAAGGTTGTTGTAGGATGGATGCTTGTAATATATTTTTAGATGGGTATGTAAATAAAAGACCCAGCGGTATTAATTTTATTTAAATGAAGGGGGTATATATGAATAAGAGATTATCTATTAGTAGTTGTATTAGTTGTCCATATTTACAAAGACAAACAAAAGAATTAATAAAGGAAGAAGAAAAGACAGCTTATTGGACTGTAGAATACTATTGTGGGTATTCTATTTTAAAAAATGATAAAGAGTTAAAGATACCGATTGATGTAATTTCAGATAAAAAAATATTAAATTTATGTCCTTTACAAGATGAAGCAATATTATAAATATGAAAGTTGCAGATTATATAGCAGAATATTTAGAAAAATATACAAAACATATTTTTTGTGGTAATGGTGGTACTGTTGTAAATTTATTAGATAGTATATCTAATAAAGACGGTATAATTGAAATACCATTTCAAAATGAGCAAGGAGCATCTATAGCAGCTGAAGCCTATTCTAGAATAACCGGTAAATTAGGTGTTGCTATTGCTACAAGTGGACCTGGTATGGTTAATTTAATACAAGGTATTGCTTGTGCTTATTTTGATTCAATACCAACTTTATATATAGTAGGAGCACCTCCAACTAATCATCTCAAAAATGGTAGACAAATAAGACAGTTAGGTTTTCAAGAAATGGATGTTGTAGATATTGTAAAACCTATTACTAAATATGCTGTTTTATTAAAAGACCCATATTTAATAAAATATGAACTAGATAAATTAATATATTTAGCAACTTCTGAAAATCCTGGACCTGTAGTATTGGATATACCAGATGACATACAAAGAATGGATATAGGAAATCCTGAAGAATTAAAATCTTTTGTTCCACAAAATATCTCTGACTACTCATTTTTAACAAGTAAAATTTATGAAATGTTGCATCTAATCCGTGAATCTGAAAGACCTGTTGCAATAATAGGTGGTGGTGTAAAAATAAGTCATTCAGAAGAAGATATATATGAATTCTTAAAGAATTCAGGTATACCTTTTGTTACTACATGGGCTACTGTTGATTTGTTTCATGAAGATACACCAAATCTTATAGGGGGTTTTGGTATATCCTCTTGTAGATATGGTAATTTTGCAATACAAAATGCTGATTTAATTATAAATTTTGGTTCTAGGTTAGACACACATCAAACTGGTAGTAATCCTTCCAAATTCTCACCAAAAGCAAAGAAAATATCTATAAATATAGATGATAGAGAAATAAATAAAAATAATGGTATGGAAATAAATTTAAAGATATACTATGATTTAAAAAAGTTTCTACCACATATAAATACTTATACTATTAAAACTAAAGATTTAACTATTTGGAAAAATAGAATTTCAAATTGGAAGGAAAAATATCCAGTATGCTTATCAGAATACTATGATAGAAAAGATAGTGTTAATCCTTATGTTTTTATGAATGAACTTTCTAAAAAAACTAAAGATAATGATATTATAATTACTGATACTGGTGCTACTCTTACTTGGACAATGCAAGCGTATAAAATAAGACATAAACAAAAATTATTTAGTGCATTTAATCATTCACCTATGGGATATGCTTTACCAGCAAGTATTGGATCTCAATTTGCAGATAACAATAATAGAGTAATATGTATTACAGGTGATGGTGGTATGAATATAAATATACAAGAATTAGAAACAGTAGTTTATAATTCTTTACCTATAAAAATATTTGTTATGTGTAATAATGAGTATGGTATGATTAAAATAACACAAGATACATGGTTAAATTCCAAATATACAGCATCTGATCCAAATAGCGGTCTAGGATTTCCAGATCTATCCAGAATAGCTAAAGCATATGATTTAAATGTTATAGATATTGATAACCATAGTGAGTTACATTATATTGATTACATTTTAGATTATGATGGGCCTATATTTTGTAATGTTAATATAAAACAATGTGAACAAATATTACCTAAATTGGTTTTTGGAAAACCTATTGAAGATATGGCACCTTTATTAGAAAGAGAGGAATTTGAGGAGATAATGAAAAATTAATGAAAAATGATAATAGTAAAAAAATTGCTTTAATAGTTAGTGGTGGATTAGGTGATAATTTAACATATGCAGCTCGCCTACAATCTTTATTAGATAAAAAAGATGCGGATAAAGCTGATATATATTTGGTAAATACATATATAGGTGTTACTTACATGATTGTAGAATTTTTAGAACGTTCACCTATTATAGATAAAGTTTGTCTTAATAGATTACCAGCACTTAATGATGATTATAAAAGAATTATAGATTGGAGAGAAGATGATTCACCATTACCTTATCCAATTTATAAAGATTATAAATTTTCTTATAATGATAAAGATATTAAATGGTCTTTAAGTATATTAGAAGGTATATCTAATCCAATAATTATGTATCCTTATACTTTAGGTGGCAGTTCATGGTCAAAATCTGAAAAATATGTTAGAAGTCCTAAAGAAGATTGGTGGAAACAGTTATTTAAAGATATTAAAAAATTAGGTGGAAGTCCTATAGTTATTGGTGGTGAAGAAGAATATATAGATTGGAATACAGATGATGTCATACCAGCTTATACAGATAAAGATTCATTTTTTCATTGTATACCGCTAATATTAAATAGTAAAGGTTATATAGGTATAGCATCTTGGCCGTTTATGGTTGCACATTATGCTGGTAATATTGATACTTGTGTAATATGGCTATATAATTTTATGTGGCAACATAGGCATTTAACAGAAAATAGAGATAAATTAAATTTATTTTTTGAAGTTCCAAGTAATGAAGAAATTATTAATACTATTAAAGTATTAAGTAAAAAATGACTACAACTAAATTAGATGAAATTGAAAAACAACGACAAACATCAGTATTTCAGATTAACTTACTTTATAAAGTTGTTAATTTTGAATCTAAAACTGGTAGAAATAACAGATGTCATTGTGGTTCTGGTGTCAAATTTAAACATTGTTGTTTATCGGAGCATCAAAAGAAAACTGAAAAATTATATGATTTGATAGATGATTTAAAAAAATTAGATAAAGATTATATAAAATTAATTAAAGAAAATGAGCAAGGAAAAGAAAAAAAGAATTAAAAGATACCCGTGGAAATGTTCTGTATGTGGTAGGGTATATGAATCTTTAGATCCTCCACCTATATCTAGAGATACAAATATTGAAGGTGTTACTGTTAAAATTTGTGCTATGTGCGATTGGTACATAGATAGCCATTATCATAATGAATAAAATATCTATACAAGAATGAATAAAATATCTATACAAGAATGAATAAAATATCTGTGCCTAGTAATATAACATATGTTCCAGTTTTTCTAACTTTAAGATGCCAATTAAATTGCTCTTATTGTATTAATGGAAGATCTGATAATTTAGTAAAATCTAGGGTAGAATTACCAGCAAAAGATTGGTTAAATTTTTTAAATAATTTAGATATACCTAAAAATGTACCAATTACATTAGGTGGTGGAGAGCCTACATTATATGAAGAATTTTATCCTTTATTAAAAGAATTAAAACATCCTATAGATTTACTTACTAATTTACAATTTGATTTATGTAATTTTATAGAAAATGTAAGTCCTGAAGCTATGTTTTCACATGATATAACAGGTTATAAATCAATAAGAATCAGTTTTCATCCTAAATTTATGAATATTGAAGATACAGTATTAGTGGCATCTGTATTACAAAGTTATGGTTTTAATGTTGGTATATTTTCTATTAATTTTCCACATAATACAGAGTATAATCTTAAATTAGCTGAAGAATGTAGAAATTCTAAGATATATTTTTTTATTAAAGATTATTTAGGCTATTATGATGACCATTTATTTGGACATTTTAAATATGTTGACAGTATTAAAGGTAAACAAGATATAAAAGTTTCATGTAAAACAAATGAGTTAATTATAGGTCCTGAAGGTAATATCTATAAGTGTCATAGAGATTTATATTTAAATGAAGATTCAATAGGTTCTATTTTTGATAATAATTTTAAGATAAGTAGTGATTATAGAGATTGTAATAATTATGGTGAATGTAACCCTTGTGATGTTAAATTAAAAACTAATCGTTTTCTTGAAATGGGTTCATGTTCAGTTGATATTGTTAAGAAAAGGGTAGATAAAGTAATAAGTTGGGATCAATAGATACAAAAAATAATAATATACGTTGTATTTGTATTATATGTAATACGCCATCTAATTTATATAAAAATCATATAGTAGAAAACTATATAATATGTGATAA
>CALBXV010000640.1 GCA_937890045.1 uncultured archaeon | reverse complement strand
TTTAAAGAAAACAGCGGAATACAGTTTGATACTCATAGTACCTCCAGTTTGCAATTTATTAGGTACTACAACACAGATTAGGAGTTGAATACTGTTCTCTCCCAGTTCCCAACCTGTGTGCAGTATAACCTTTTTTTATGTCCGAGTCTATGAAAGGTTAATGCTGGGTGCACTAACCTTCCATAGACGTAGTCTCAGTGAATGAACAACACATAATGCTGTACTTGGCGGTCTATAATTAGTATTCCAAGTGTCATTTAATCGCATTATGTGCTGATGTTGTTCATTTCTTATCAGATCAGGCTGAAGTAGGGGCTGGTATAGTAAGCGTATGCCTATAACCACCGCCGTCACTTGACCTGTAAATGCACCAAGACTTGCCTGAATCTGATGCTGAGACATTACCCTTGAACCCAATAGCGTCCCTTACCTGGAGAGCCTGTTGCTTGGTCATCTCCTTATCACGGTCATCATGACGCCTCGGTACCGTCACTAAATCGGCATCCACTAGATCTTCAACAGGCTCCAATTCGCCTGGCTTACCACCATACATATCGAAATGGGCTATTACCTCTTCGTTAGATGGGGTGAACTTAGCTTTGACTTTCTCCACCGTATCAGGATTAAGGATGGGATCGGATTTAGTTGGGGAATCGGTCTCTTTAGTTTCTTTTGCGAATAACATAATGTTACTCTCCTTATTTATGTTGAGTGTGATTTATTGATGGTACTGAGCCCGATTTCTCAACTAAATACAAGCCCAGCACCCATTATCCGAGGGGGTTAGGGTATAGATATACCTCACACTCACATTAACAGTATAATTTTTAAAAAAAACTTGACTTTTAAGTATTTCTTTAGGAACTTTAGCCTATATTGTGGGATATTATAGTATATGGAACTATCCATACAAGAAGTAGAATCATTAGATAGGCCTACACCTCTCTGTCATGAATGTAATCTATTTCTCACCAGGGAAATCTGGGTATCTCCGAGGAAAAAGGAAAAGAATGGCCATAGTAAGGAATCCAGCCAAATATTGAAATGTACAACATGTGGAAATGTCTATGAAGAACTTGATATCGTCTTTGATGAGGACTAGATCTAGTACTAATACTAAGACTCTTACTAAGAAGGGACTTAGTACAGCACATATCCTTGGGGATATGTGCATAAACAGGATAAGTATGGATAAGTATGGTGATAAAGACTTTTATAAGGATCTGGATATAGTACTGATTAGGAACTTACCTAAGGGTTATGAGGTTATTGAGTTATGAAAACTGGGGAAAACCGCGATAAATGGACAAAATCATCAGAAAACATGTCAAAAAGGGCAAAAAGTGGGGCTACTACCACCAAGAGTACTTTATCTACGACAAAGCAGAAGCTGATAAGCTCGGAATCGAGTACAAAGGATGGAAAAACTGTGCAAAAGGCGATTTTGGCCTCTCCGATGACGGTTACGTGTCTGTCTGCCTCAAAAGAGGAGTTACCAAACGGAGTGATTACATCGTTTTCCCGTTTGGAAGTCAATTCGCCAGCAAACATGGAAAGCTTGAATACCTTAAACACAAAGAAACAGGAAACTTCTCCTGCGTTAGCCCCAAACCATGGTGGGAGCAAAAAAAGAACACAGGACGATATAAGCGATTTGCAAAAGCATATGTCAAGATGTTTCTCGGAGGTTCAGTCGATTATGGACTCCTTGGACGAATTTACTCCAAGAATGAGAAAAACCCAGTCGCTACTGCCAGAAATCTTCTTAAGAAGAAATACATAAAAGAGATAGTGGATCAGGAATTAGACCAAGAATTAGCTGAATATGGGATAACCCATCAAACGGTTTATGATTTATTCATGAAAGCTGCTGATCTTGCTGAAAAGAAGGGAGATCCAGGAAATATCACTCGTGTGGCTGAAAATTTGAAAGAAATCATGGGAATAGGGGCAAAATATCAAAAACCAAACAATATGGAGATAGATGCTCTTTATGGGACTGAAATTGATGATATATCAGAGCTTATTGGGTCTGAAGATCGTAAGGAACTAAAAAATGGCAAAATACCGCAGAAAAAAGCCGAGAACGCGAAAACAGAAAAAACCAAGGACGAGCAAGTCAAAGAGGAAGTGGATAAAGGGGTCTTTGCGTAAGAAGAAATAATTGAAAGAATCTTTAACACAGATACGTAATAAGTTAAAAAATGACATGGGTCTGTTTGGGAAGGCTACGATGCCTGGTATGTTTACAGCACCGTCTGCTACTTTCCATCATGAGCTTTATGAGTTAATGGCAGATTCTGATAATAAAAAGATTTGTGTAGTGGCTCCTCGTCATCACGCCAAGTCCTCCATTGGTGCGTGTGTGTTTCCTCTCTTTCATATATGCTTTGATGAGGGGCCCAAATTAGTTGTTCTTTCCTCAAAGACATTAGGGCACGCTGTTAGACTTCTTGATACAATTAAGAATGTTCTTGAGTATTCTAAGCGCTTTAGAGCTATTTTTGGTTATTGGGGGTCTCATACTGCAAGGGCATGGACGAAATATGAGGTTGTGTTAAAGGATGGTACCTTGATTACCACAAGAGGTACTGGTCAGCAGGTCATCGGATTGAAGCATGGCGATCAAAGACCCACGCTATTTGTCGTTGATGACCCAGAAGATATCAATAATACAAAAACAGATGAAGCAATGGAGCAAAACCTGAAATGGTTACTGACGCAGGTTCTTCCTGGCTTAGATGCAATGAAGGGTAGGATACTTGTGATTGGGACTCCTCAGCACCAAAGGTGCATTGTTGAGACTCTCCCGCAGATGGGAGGATGGACGACAAAACATTATCAGGCTATGTCTGATGACGGTGAGGATGTTTTGTGGCCAGAAGTATGGTCAAAAAAGAAATTATTGTCTGAAAAGGGAGATTTAGAGTCAATTGGACGTGTTTCCATGTTTTATAGGGAATATATGTGCCAGATCGTTGGAGATGAGGAGCAAATGTTCAAAGAGGACGATATTCAGTATTATGATGGTCATTTGCTGCCCAATGAGGATTCTGAGCTAATGACGCTTAGAATGACCTATCCATATGAGGGAGATATCCCAGTTTTCGTATTTATGGGGGTAGACCCAGCATCAAGTACCAAGCAGCACGCTGATTATTCGACAATTGTGCCTGTTGCTGTTGACACTAATAATAATCGCTATGTTTTACCTTTTTACCGCTACAGAGTCAAACCTATGGAACTTGCTGATAATGTTATTGCTTATTGGAGACGATACAATCCTATGAAGACTAGGATAGAGACTGTTGGGTATCAAGAGATGTTAAGGGACTATTTACGCACAAAGAGTGAAGAATTAGGAATATTTATACCAGGGATAGAGTTAAAGAACAATCCGAGGACTCAGAAGAGTGTCAGGCTTGAAAGTATGCAGCCATTCTTTGTTCAGAAGAAGGTTTGGATAAAAAAGGACATGGATAGTCTTGTGGGGGAACTTTTACTGTATCCTCGTGGTAAACATGATGACTTGCTGGATGGACTATATTATGCGATGAAGGGGGCTTATAAGCCTCACATCACCTCACAAAACACGTCTCCAGCCACCAAGTCTGGGCATACAAATGAGAAATTGTACGATTGGGCAATTCTTTAGCAAAATGATGGGAACCTAATAAGTGCCGCAATATAAATCGGGTCTTGAGGAGAGGATGGCTAGCGATCCTAAGGATGTGCTAAAAACTATTACAGAAGGTGGCCCAGGGCAAAAGAAGATACATAAAGAGGTTCAGGAGTCTTTAGAGGTCTTTGAGGAGTATAAGCGTCACAGAGAAGAGTGGGCGCAACAATTTAAAGAGAGTCAGCAATTTAGATCAGGTGTTCAGTGGACTACAGAGCAAGTTGCCCAACTCAGGAAGAGGGGTCAGGCTCCTATTGTAGTAAATCGTATACATCCTATTGTAGAAACAGCAAAAGCACTCCTAACATTTAATAAACCACAATTCAGATCAACTGGACGAGAAGACTCCGATAGAAGGACTTCTAAGATATTTGCTGATCTTGCTCAATGGCTTTGGGAGGTTTCCAATGGCGATGAGCACCTTAAGACTATAATTGATGATTATTATGTCGGTGGCATGGGATATGGGTTAGTTTATCAAGACCCCCATGCCGATATGGGAAAAGGAGAGGTTTTTATAAAAAATGTGTACCCTCTTGATGTATATGTAGATCCAAACTCTCGAGATACGTATTTTAGTGATTCTGCTCATATTTTGATTGTAAAGCTTATGACTGATGAGCAGGCCATGAAAACATATAAAGATTATGAAAATGTCATTAGATCTGCTGAAGAATCAAATATGACACATTATCCATCTACAGATTTAAAAGCTACGCAGGGAGAGGTGTTTCTCGAAGATCTTCAAGATATGCACCACAAGAAGAGGGAATATATTGAGCGGTATACAAGAGTTATTAATAAACGATACCATATTTTTGAACCTGATACTGGATATGATGTTACATATGATAAAAAGGAATATGAAGAGTATCGGGCGAATCAGGCTATTGTAATCCAGAAGGCTGATGGTACTGAAACATACGTAACTGAACCAGAGGGTCTATATGAGATTGGGCAGATTATTGAGGAATTTGGATCAATCATTCATATGACTCAGCCCGAAGCTGTTACAGATCCTCAGACTGGCCAACCAATACAACCCCCTCCAAGTATGGCTGCTGGAAGTGAGGAAGGTGATAACAGTGCTATTCCAGGTTCAACTGTAGTATTTCAGCTTACCAGCAAAGGTGAGTTAGTGGATCGCGATAAGATTCTTGTCAACAGTATCAAAGAAGCTAGAATAAGGGTGATTGCTTCTGTCGGTACCAAGTTGATGTATGTTAGAGAGCTTCCGTGCGAAGATTATCCGATAATACCATTAACAAATGTTCATAATAGAAATCCTTATCCTCTTAGCGATGTTATGATATATAAACCTCTTCAGATATATATTAATAAAATCCGATCTCTCATTATTGCACATGCTTCTACTTCTACGAATGTGAAACTTCTCATTCCAAGAGGTTCTGTCAATAAAAAGCAGGTAGAAGAGGAGTGGGGGAGAGCAGGAACTTCTGTTATTGAGTTTGATGCTGAGGTTGGTCAGCCAGTTGTTGCTGGGCCAGTTCCTCTACCTAATGAACTATATAAGAATGAGTCTGATGCAAAATATGACCTGGAATATGGTTTTGGTGTTCATGACATTATGATGGGAGCATCAGAGAATGCCCCAGCTACATTCAGGGGGACGGTTGCTATTGACGAATATGGGCAAAGGAGATCTAAGTCTAGGCAAGCAGATGTGGAACATTTCCTCAAGCAAATGTTTAAAGTGGCAGTACCTATGATGCAGCAGATCCATACGGAAGAAAAGATCATAAGGCTTGTACAACCAGATGGGACAGTAAGGGAAACGGGAATTAATATCCCACTCTACGATGAGTTTACCAATCAGGAGATTGGAAAAGTTCATGATGTCAGTGTCGGGAAATACGATATTGTACCAGTTGCAGGGTCTACTATGCCGTCTAATAGGTGGGCACAACTTGAAGTCTATATGCAGATGTATCAATCTGGTCTTATTGATCAAATTGAAGTTCTTAAAAAGACTGAGGTTGTGGATACTGAGGGTGTATTACAAAGGACGGCACTTGTGCAACAGTTACAACAAGAATTACAGGGGGCTCAAGAAGAAATTAAAAAACTTAAGGGGGATCTCCAGACTGTTGAGCGTGAAGAGGTTCATGCGAAGAAGAGACTGGAAGTAGAAAAATTTAAGACAGGCCTGAAAGATGCAGAGGGTACTGTCAAGAAAGCTTCAGAACTTTATGACGCCAGGTTGAACGATCAACTTGCATTACAAAAACAAATGGTTAAACCTGTGGGCGGAAAAGCAGAAGCCTAGGGGAGATCGAAGGAGTAACGATGGCTGAAGAAAAAGAAGTATTGTCCCAAGAAGCTATACCTGACGGAGTGATAGCGGAAGAACCAGTCGTAGCCGATGTGAGCGCCGATCCAAATTCGGTACCTCAGGAGCTAGACCCATTTTCCGAGTTATTTGAACAGGATAAGATGGATTGGGCATTTGTGGATGAACCTGCTCCCACAGGGGGAGTCGAGGTTAATGAGACTGTTGCAGCTGAGTCAGCTCCTGCAGAAGGGACGTCTTCTGAACAGGATGTTGATAAGGGTAATCCAGACTCATTCCAATACTGGCAAAGTCAGTATGACAAGTCGCAGAGTGAACTTAATCAAACTCGTCAAGAGCTTGAGGGAATGCAACAATTAGCACCTATTGCTAGATACATTCAAAACAATCCCAATGTATTGAGGACTGTTGAAGATCACTTGTCAGGTGGTGGCACTGTTCCTGAAGCCCAAAGTGGACAGGAGAGTCAATCACTACAAAGGCCTGAAAGACCTGCCAAGCCAGCGAACTATGACCCTGTAGATGCGTATAGCGATCCTGAGTCAAATTCCTATCAATATCGGGAATCAGTTGAAGACTATCGAGATGGGATGATTGATTTTTATGAAGCCCAGAATGATGTTATGCAACAGAGGATGCAGAATCAAGCTGCACAACAGCAAAACCAACAGTATGTGGAGAATGTAAAGTCACAGTTAGTAAATACCTTTGACTATGCTCCAGATGCCGCTGAAGATTTTATTGAGCGGTATTCAGACCCCACTAGTGTTACTTTGGATAATCTTGTTACTCTTGATAAGATCAAGAGTGCCCCACCAGAAGAGGTTCTCAAAAATCAGCGTAAAGCTGAGAAAATGAGACGTCAGAAGGAAAAGGCTAAGATGCCAGAGCCAGTTGCTGTTCAACCAGCGGAATCTGCTCAAGAACCTGATGTTGAGGATAAGCTTATGGACGCTATGGTAACTGACTATGAACGTCAAAACCCGTGGACTTGATCCACAAGGAGTAATTACCAATGGCTACTATTTATAGTCCAGTCCCAGGTAATGCGGTTCAGGGCGTTTCTATTGATGATAATCGCAGAGTATTCAATTTTGGTGAACGGATTGCGGAGCTTGCTCCCCAGCAGTCACCTTTCTTTGCTTACCTGTCGAAAGTCGGAAAGAAACCCACTGACGATCCTGTGTTTAAGTTCTTAGAACAACGACATCAATGGCAGAGACGCCATTTCAAAGTCAAAACAGCAATCAGTACCATAAACCTGGCCTCAGATGCTACGGTAGGTAGTATTGAAGTATACTGCAATGTCACAAAAGACGGCAGAAGTACTTCTACCGAAACAGCACCTGAGTTCTTGCTCGAAAATCAGCGTGTAACTCTCTCAGCAACCGATGCTGGAGATAGTGACGCTGTGATTGAGTTGACAGGTTATATCTACTCAGCACCTACTATTGCTTCTGGCAAGACTACAATGCAGCTAGAAGTTGACTCTGTTGCCAAAGCTGGAAGCGTTACAATGGCTTCTAGTGGAACAGTGGCAGGTTACACTGATGTAGATATCGCAGATAATGCGAACTGTATGGTTATTGGTTCGTCATGGGCTGAGGGAACAGGGAAACCTGAATCCTGGCGTGACGAGCTGTATGACAGAGAAGGCTATACTCAGATCTTCAAAACTGCAATTAGTTTGTTCTCTGGCACATCTATGGCAACTCAGTATCGGGCAATCCCGAATGAGTATCGCAGAGTGTGGCAGGAAAAGCTAATGGAGCACAAGATGGATCTTGAGCAAGCTCTCTTGTATGGTGTTGGCAAAGCGGACGAGTCTGGTTCAGGCCCGCAAAGGCATACGTGGGGTATTATTCCCTACACCAGAGCCTATGGAAAGAGTGGTGGAGTGTATAACTACACCTATGAAGATAGTGGCTATGATGCTTTCGTGGATACGATGGAAGATTTCTTTCATCCTGAATCTGGCAACTCTGGTTCAAAACTAGTTCTCGCTTCTAGGAAAGTCCTAGCTTGGTTCCAAAAACTTGGTTCCAATGCAGGTTTCTTAGATGCTTCAGTCGCTCAATCCTCGTATAATCTTGATGTACAAAACATCAAAGGTTCTTTCGGGCATGCAGTGACTAAGGTGACAACTATTTTTGGCGATCTTCATTTCGTTCAGGAGCCTTTGCTCCGTGGAATGTATGATGATTTCGCTGTTGCAGTTGATCTAAAGAACGTGGCATATCGTCCCCTAGTGGGAAATGGTGTGAACCGTGATACCTTCCTCATGACAAATGTTCAGAATAATGATACGGATGGCCGCCAGGATATGATCCTGACAGAATGCGGTCTTGAAATCTCATTGCCTGAAACTCATGCTGTCATGAAGTGGGCGTAACAAACCGTAAAGTCCTGACCCCGTAAAAAGGGTCAGGCAAAATTTAATAGGAGAAGTAATTGGCTTCACAATCGGTAGAATCAAGAGTAGAAGATCTAGTAGGTGAGATAGAGAACTCAGAGGCTGTAACCCAATGGGCATCAGATGCAGCTAAGGAAGTTCTTTCAATATTACCTAACGATGTACTCTGGACAGTGTCTACATCTACTCCAGATACTGGATCTGGGGTTACCCTTACTACTGGGAAGTTTCTATATGCTGCAAATGCATCTTATAGAGCTATTGAAATAAACGCATCCGATGCTTCGAGAGCTTCAGATACAGGTTCAATACATTATAGATCTACAAAGTCTCCAGTATTTTATAGAGAGGGTGGAAAGATTTATATGATTCCTAACGGAAATGACGCAAAAGTACATTATGTAAGTTATCCTACTATAGACTATGATGACTCAGATTTCACTGGCGTCCCAGATGAAGTTAAGCATCTTGTTATGTATGGTACAGCCATAAGAGCCAGAATGTCGCAGTTGGAGGAACTGAGAGATGGTGTAAAGGATATTTCAGTTCCAACTTACACCCTACCTTCTTTAACATTGCCAGCAGTTCCTGTTATATCGGACTTGTCTGTATCAGTTAGTGCACCTACAAAACCAGAAGAACCTGTATTCTCATCTCCAGTCGTAGCAACTGCTGCAGCTTCATTGCCAAGTTCTCCGCCTTCGTACACTAAGCCAGTTTTATCTCTTACTGACGCTCCTACTATTACAGCTCTTAGTATTGGAATGGTAGCTCCTGCAGCTCCAGCTCTGGCTGACAATTCAATATCGTTCACTCAAACCGTTCCTACTTATACTTCTCCTGTCAATCCAGCTGAGTTTTCAAAAGCTAAGTCATTTATCGAGACAGATGAGGATGTGGAGCTTGCTAATGCTGAGTTGAATAAAGTAAGTCTAAAATTACAGAAATTTAGTTCTGAGGTGCAGGATTCGGTAAATACCTTTAATAAAGAGAATGCTGTATATCAGGCACAGCTACAGAAGTCTATAGAGAATGCAAGACTTGCTTCCAGCGATGATGGTCAGAAACTCCAGAAGTATTCATATGAGATTCAGAAGTACCAGGCAGAGGTTAATCAGGCAGTTCAGGAATGGGTAAATAATAATTTAAGTCATTCCCTATCCAAGTGGCAACAGCAGAGGAATGATGATATGGGACAGTACCAGTCTGATATACAGAACGAGTTGTCAGAGTTTAATGCTGCAAATTCTGAATATCAGGCCAAGGTGGCTAAAATGACTGGTGACCTGTCTGCTTTATCGTCAAAGGCTCAGCAAGATGCTCAATCAGATCTCCAAAAGCAGATTCAGGAGTATCAATCTAAAATTTCTAAGTATTCAGCTGATGTGAATGATTATCAAGCTCAGGTGAATAAAGAGGTTACTGTTTATACAACAAATGAGTTAAGTAAAGAAGTAACACTATGGAGAGAGGAGGCTACGCAGAAGTTAGGAGGTTATACTTCAGATATATCCAATAGAAGCCAGGAGTTTCAATCTGGTTTCGGTGTATATAACAAAAAAATTGACACAGAGTTCACTAAACATGGCGCAATGATCCAGGAGTTACAGATCTTGCAGGGACAATATAGACAGGGACTAGAATTTTTCGTGCAACAATATAAATTACCTGAAGGGGGTAAACAAGATGGCAAGTAGAGTAGATTTTGCAGTAAGTGCTACACCAGTTGTTACGGTGGCGGCGGGAGAAAATGTAGAGGTTGATACAATCGCTGCTGATGTAAACAGAAGTTTAGGCGGTAGCGGTAGCGTTGCTTGCACTTGGGGTACAACCGTAGGTTATACAGCTGGAGACCCAGCCCATGCAATCGTAACAAGTGCCACATCCTTAGGAACATTTTCAAGCGTTAAGTTTGTTTTTATAAAGCATAGTGGGTTTGAGGAAGATGCATTAACTACAGCCACTACTTCAACCCTGTCTGTAATGGAAAGTGGAAATCAATTTGCTGTATTAGCAGCGGGGGATGCAATTATATTACCATTTGCAGTAGCCGATACACCAGTATTAACAGGAACTTCATCAAGCGGGGCTATTGCCGTTGAAGTAATGGCTACACCATAATGACTCAGCAACAGATGATAGAAATGGTGCAAATTTCTCACCCTGATGTTGGGGAGACTCAATTGCGTCTTCTTTTGAATGGTGTTCTTGATGAGTTTACTTCTGAGACCAGGATACTTACTGGGAGTAGTACTGTAAGTGCTACTTTAGATAAAAGAGTATATGACTTAACTGATTTTTCTGGAATAACTGACGCAGATGATGTTCTAGAAATTTACAAAGTTGATTGGGTTGATGATTCGGAGAGTACAGATACCCCTATACCCAGGTTTGCTGGTATGATTGCTAATGAGGATATGACATAATGGCTAAAGGATCTACAACTAAGGCTGGTGATTATCAGGTCGTATGGTGGTTGAAGGATGAACAGTTGCATCTTGGTAAGTATTTGGTAGGTAGATATGACAAAGAAAAAGAAGTTAAATCACTCGGAACGGATGATATCCAGACAGCGGACTCATTCAGAATCCATTATTACAAAAAAGCAACCAAGTTTGATACAACGCTTTCAACACCTCCAAACATACCTGAACAATTCCACGAAGGGATCGTCTCTAGAGTTTTGGAAAAGTTGTCGGCTAGGAAAGGTGATCTTTCTGGAGCAAGGTATTGGAGAGCGGAATGGCAAGATACGTTAAAACGTGGTAAGCAGCACGCTAATAAAGATAAGGATGGGACAAGTTATTATATTGCCCAACATAGTTACTGATGTCAGCTGGAACTCATAATATCACAATAGAAAAGGGCGTAGATTTTGAGATGACCCTTGAGCTTAAAGATGCCGATGGTGAAGTAATTAACGTAACAGGCTATTCATTCAAGGCAGAAGCTAGAAGAAAATCATCAACAGGGGTGGCAGCTACATTTACTACCGCTATAACAAATGCTGCTACTGGAGCAGTAAAGGTTTCTATGCCAGCCTCTACAACTAGAGGGTTGCCAGTAGGTAAACTATTATATGACCTGGTTTCGTCATATGGGGGTGTTATTAGAAGATATGTAACAGGGATAATAACAGTGCAAGATACAATAACAGATACAACGAGTTTCTAATGGCAGAGAATACAATAACAGTTACAGAAGAAGGAACAGTTCAGGTTTCAGTTAGTACAGTAGCTAGTGCAGGTTCGATTACAATAGATCCTAGTACTAGTGACTTGATTGCTTCTACAGCACAGGCTGCTCTTGAAGAGTTAGCACTAGAAAAATTTAGCCAAGCGGCTGCTCCCACTACGGGAGTCACGGAAGGAGATCTGTGGTACGACACAGATGATGACAAGTTTTACGCTAGGGATGAAGACTCATGGAATGAGGTCGTCACTGCCGTATCAGGAACTGTAGATGGTGGTTCCTATTAATAATAACAAAACAACAAGGAAATAATCATGCCACGAGTAAACCAAATACAGATTAGACGAGGACTGGATGACGCAGCTCCCTCTAGCAGCATGGTCGCAGGTGAACCCTTATTCAGTACGGATAATGGCAAGTTCTATGTGGCGACAGATGCTACAACTAAATCTTGGATAGGAGCACCTATTCTTGATGAAAACAATATGGGGAGCGATAGTGACGAATCTCTTGCAACCCAGCAGTCAATCAAGAAATACGTAGACGATAAAGTAACAGCAGAAGATCTAGATCTTACTTCAGATAGTGGAACTATTGATATTGATCTTGATTCAGAAACTCTCACAGTGGCTGGGGGATCGGGCCTTAATAGTTCGGCAGCAGGCACAACGGTTACTATAGCAGGAGATAACGCATCCACAACAGCCAAAGGTGTAGCGTCTTTTGCATCCGCTGACTTTACAGTTACATCAGGTGCAGTAGCAATTGCTACTTCTGGTGTTTCCAATACTCAGCTCGCAGGTTCTATTGCAAATTCAAAGCTTTCGGGGCCTGCAGTTTCTGTAACGGATGGATCAAACTCAACCAATATAACTCCAGGGAGTGCAATTACTTTTAGTGGTACTTCTAATGAAATAACAGTTGCTGAGAGTAGTGGAACTATTACCGTAGGTCTTCCAGATAATGTTACCATTACTGGAAACTTGACGGTAAATGGAGATACAACTACTGTGGAATCAACTACGTTAGTTGTAGAAGATCCTCTAATCAGCCTAGCAAAAGACAACACAACGTCTACTGCAGGTGATGCTCTTGACATAGGCTTCTACGGAGCTTATTACGATTCAAGCGATGCAAGGACTGAATATACAGGAATATTTAGAGATGCGTCAGATGGAAAGTATTCGCTTTTCACAGGATCAAGTGCAGAACCTAGTACGACTATAAATGAGGCTGCAACTGGGTATGCGTTAGCGACACTTATTTGTGGTGCTGTAGAAAGTGCTACACTTGATGGCGGAACATACTAGTAAAGGAGTAGCATATGGCTCGTATTAATAAGATTCTTCATCTTAAGAGGAATTCTACGACAAGTGCAGCCCCAGGTGCTGGTGATTTAGATTATGGCGAAATAGCTATTAATTATCATGCTGATGTCAGCAGGCTATATTTTAAGGATAGTGATGATACAATTAAAGTTATCAACGATTCTACGAAGTCCCCAACGTCAGCGGCTGTATCAGAAGAAGCAACAGCTCTA
>CALBXV010000639.1 GCA_937890045.1 uncultured archaeon | reverse complement strand
TTTCATTCTTCCACCCACTCCCACCTCTTGCAACCAGCCCGATTATCTGTGAAATCGTAAGCTACACATTTCCACCACATTAGGATCAGTTCCATTAACTTCTCGCATCAACCCAATCTTCAATAGTAGCATTGACTTGTTCATCAGTCATCTCTGCGTCATCAGGTTTACCCCCAACCCTCATTGGATGCCTAGAATGAATCTCTCTTTGCCTTGCTTGTAATTCAGATAAAGTGTATGTCGTCAAGTCGTCAGGGAACTCTACACCATCTTTGACGTAACCAATATATTCAGAATCATTTGGATATGATTGGCTTAAGTCCCACCAATAACCACCATCATGCACATAATTGGGGGTTATCATTTCACCTGATGAAGCAACAAGTTTATATTTAACTATTGCCATTATTACTAGCTCCTGTCTTTTTATAAGCGTATTGATGATTAACAATCGCATCTACTCCAATTCTAGCCAATGAATGTTTATGTTCATCTTTGAAGTTTTCAACCATCTTATCTAAAAAATCGTGCAATGATGTGACGCTAGGATATTTGTTATTGTTTAACTCCGCTTCCATACTCGCAAGATAACCTCTCGTTAATTTTTCACCAACCATAGGATGCACACCAAATTGCTCCCAATACTCTGCGGTACTGGTAGAAATTCTTCCTGTTGCTATGATATTCTGGACTGCCATTCTAAACCCCATGCGTAATGCGTGTTCCACCTCTTTCTTCTCGAAATCTTCTTCATCCCAATCAACTGGAATATTATGAGTAGTCCTAATCTGGTCGTAAATATCTTGGTACATCCCAATTTCTTTCATCGCATTTTCTGATGCTGTTTGAATTTCTGCCATCTGCATCCTAGCTTCTTCAGCTTCAACTTTTTCTAACTCATCACCAGACTCTTCCCATCTTTTAATTTTTACCTTATTTTTTTTATGCTTGAAATGGGCTTCAAGTAAAGCCACTCGTTTGGTGTCTATTTGTGCCAAGCATTGCTTCAGTTGGCGATACGGACTATCCGCAATCATAGTCATTGTCATCAAAGTGGAAGTAGTCTGACTATTAGTTCTTCCTACCGCCATCTTAGCTCTGCGTAATTCTGGCATCCTGTCACAAATCTTTGTTAATGCTTCTGGACTTATTGAAGTGTCAGGAATTAAATCTTTCACAATGACTTCGGATATAGTTAAGGCTAGTTCTTCGCTCATGTTGGCCTCCCAGAACATGCACTAGTATTATCGCTAGTGTTCTCAACTAAACTTCCAAAAACAGCAGTATCACCTAATGTTGACATATCGTGATATAAAATATTATTCGTTGAATTGTAATTTCCACCAATGCAAACCCCTCTGGTACCATTAGAAAGACCGCCCGCTTCGCTGGTGTTGGAATAGTGTGTACCAAAATTTTGTGAATCTCCCAATGTAGCTATCGTTATATAATGAAGTTTTGTTCCGTAGTTCATTACACCTCTAATTGTGTTTGACCACATTTCACAACCCCAACCCCAAGAAGTCGATATATCACCAAAGGCTTGTGCTGTTTGTCCTGTTGTAGCGATATCTCCGTAATACATTTTAGTGTTTTCAGCATATCCTCCAGCACCTACAAAGCGTTCACCATTACTGCAAGAACCTATTCCAAAACCACCGTTACCGTAGTCACCGAAATCTGCAGCATCTCCAGTAGTCGCGAGGGTAACATAATCTATCATAGTGTTTCCCGCGTACACCCAGCTTCCGATCCATATCCCTCTAGTTACACTTGAAGTAGCAGAAAGTAAATATCTTCCTGTAACTAAATTCCCAAAGGCTTGTGCATCTCCAGTAGTTGCTATAGTGACATAATCTATAGCTGCTCCAGCATTACCGCCACCACACACACTTCTTGTACCACTTGAACAAGTGCCGGGAGAGTGAGTTGATCTGGTTAAGTTGCCAAAATCTATAGAATCACTTAAAACACTTACAGTAATATACTGGTTCGTATTCATACCACCACCTGCTTGATTATGCCCACCGCTATTTAGCCCACGATCTCCCTGCCAGCCGCCAACTAGTCCAACACCAGCACCACCAGCCCCAAATCCTATATACGAACCATAAAAATTAGCCATTACGCATCATTCTCCGCATCAGTTGTGAAAAATAATTTAACTCCTAAAAGTCTTGCATCTTCGGCAGCGCTTCCCTCTGATACATCCCTGCCGATTCTAAAAAATGTTACCGTATCTACGGCTGCACTTGCGATAGTCAAATCAGCAGATAATGGGCTTACAAGCATCTCTTCGGCTGCTGATTGGTTGGAATCATCTACATCAACAGCGGTTCCATAAGCTACATCAATAGTTGAATTGTCTGGGACACTAACACCTTGCAAAGTCCAATTTACAGGGTCAGTATCAGTAGCGGTAGAACACCAGAATACTTGGAATTTTATAACTCCTTCATTCCAACTCTTAGGAAAAGCTATCTGAAACTGTGCGAAACTGTCAGCATCTACCTTAAAATCAAGAGAAATCATATCAGGTTGATTTGCTGAAGTTGCAGCGGATGTAATGCTTTCGCATCCA
>CALBXV010000638.1 GCA_937890045.1 uncultured archaeon | reverse complement strand
TAGATTAGTTTTTAAAGATTATTATTATAAATATTATCTAAAGATAGGATCTATAGATACTTCTAAAGACAAGATCTATAGATACTATCTATAGATATATCTATAATAACTCCCCCCCTTTCCTTCCGCTCCATCCTAGCACACCCCGACAGGTGATGCAAGAGAATTTTTTTCTTGACCGACGTTGCCGTTTCGTGTAGCGTCACCGCTGCGTGTTGGAAGGTGTGCCCACCGGGAAGGCGTTGAAATGTGAAATACAATTATGGATGGCCCTTATTAAACCCTGATGAAAAGATCCGCCTCAGATTAGTAGTGTTAGTGTTTATAATATATTTCTTATCAATAATATATTTTTTTAATTAAAGGTATTGAATAATGGAAGATACATCTAAAGATGATTTTAAAGAAGATGAACAAACTAATCAATCTTCATGGTCTTGGTTATGGAATGAAGAAGGTACATGGTTTTTTTTCGTAACCATGAATCTGATCCAAGTGATGCATTATCCGGGGGATAGTGCTAATGATTACTTTGATCCATCCCAATGGACTGAGATGGGTGGAAGTGAATATATAGTAGATAGATATGGACCATACGATACAGAAGAAGAGGCTAAGGCTGAATGTGAAAAATATATTAAGTCTATGAACACACCTCTTCCTACCAGAGTAAATCCAAAAACAGGAATACGAGAATATTATCGTCCAACCGATGTATAAATACAAAGGAAAGTGGTATTTCTGGTATGCAAAAACTAAGTACATCAATCATAGAAGAGTTATTAAAGAGGGTAATAACATTCTTTGGTGCCGTAGGTCTTAACTTTATAGTGTTACCTTTCTTTGGATTTAGAGAACCTACATTCATGGAAAGTTTCTACATGACACTGATCTTTGTTATGTTATCCCTTACAGTAGGTATTACTATCAGAAGAATGTTTACTAAATGGTATTAAAGAATGAGTAAAGATTTTAATATTAATATTAATAATAATGATGAGTGGTTAACTCCGCCTGAGATAATTAAGTCATTAGGTGAGTTTGATTTAGACCCTTGTTCACCAATCAACAGACCTTGGGATACCGCAAAAAAACATTATAATAAACTTGATAATGGATTTACTAAAAAATGGTACGGTAGAGTATGGTGTAACCCCCCTTATGGTAAAGAAACATTTAAGTGGTTAGATAAATTATCTAATCATGGTAACGGTATGACTTTAATATTTGCACGAACAGAAACTATAGGGTTTCATGAACAAGTGTGGGATAAAGCTGATGCGGTATTTTTTTTCAAAGGTAGAATTAAATTTTATTATGTATCAGGAGAGCAAGGTCAAAGTGCCAATGCACCATCTTGTTTAGTAGCTTACGGAGAAAATAATGTTCAAGCTATAAGTGATAGTAACCTCAATGGGAAACTAATAAGAATGAAAGGAAAGACTTGACTATAATGAAAAGAATAATGTACCTATATGAAAACTTTCTTGATGAAAAGGAACGTAACAAACTTATTGTAGATAGTATGATTACAGATAAGTCTTTGTATAGTCTTCCACCTAAATCAAATATGGGTAAGGAAATTAAAAGAGTAGTTAAGGAAGTAAATGAAAACAATCATTGGTACTTTGATATAGATCGTATAGAGTACATAAATATATTTAGAATAGATAACGATACAGACAACAGAGATATACACCACGAATACTGGAACAACATGGTTAGATATTATGGTGATGAACCTAAACCAATAGGTATACATCAAAAGGAAAAGAAACTAGTTTGTATCTGTAAGTTAAATGACAATTCAGAGAATACTTCTGGTGGGAATTGTGAATTAATAAACCTAGATGGGATGGAAGCAAAGGTAGATATGTTACCGGGTGATATGGTTGTGTTTCCTGCCTTTATTCCCTTTCGTATTACCCCCTTGATTAATAGATCGTATAGAGTACATAAATATATAGAAGGCTTAGACTTAGATCTATATAATGAACGTGTTATTTATCTTGAAGCAGCTATTAGAGGATTATCTTTCCGATGATAGAACAAGAACCACTTAAATCACATCTACCATGTTCTGATTGTGGTAGTAGTGATGCATTAACTATATATCCAGATAACACCTATTGTTTTTCTTGTCACGTATATCATAAATCAACAGACAGTGGTAATAAACCAATGACACAAAAAAGATATACCTACCAATCAATACCAGATAGAAACATTGAACTTGAAACATGTAAGAAATATAATGTTCAGGTTGGAATAAATAGATCTAACCAAGAGGTTCATCTATATCCATACTACAACAAAGAAGGTAAACATATATCAAATAAAGTAAGAGTAGTTGAACATAAAACATTCTATTCTGAAGGAGATAAAAAGAAAACAGAACTCTTCGGACAGAAGTTCTTTAAGGAAGGTGGTAAATATATAACCATAACCGAAGGTGAAATAGATTGTTTATCTGCCTACCAAATGTTAGGAAGTAAGTGGCCCGTACTAAGCGTAAGAAATGGTTCTGCTTCTGCTGCTAATGAGATCAAATATAACCTTGATTATCTCAATACATTCGATAACATCGTTCTATGTTTTGATAGTGATGAGCAGGGCCAGAAAGCATCTAAAGAAGTAGCTAATCTTCTTGAACCCGGTACTTGTAAGATAATGTATATGTCCTTAAAGGATGCCAACGAGTATCTCAAAGCAGGACAAGCCCAAGAGTTTGTTAAGGATTTCTGGAATGCTAAGACATATACACCTGAAGGAATTGTATATGGCCCTGATATAGCTCATCTCTTACTCGAAGATAAAGAAGTTAAGAGTCTTGCTTATCCGTGGGCTGGACTAAACGAACTCACCTATGGTATGAGAATGGGAGAGCTTGTTCTTATTACAGCAGGTAGTGGTATAGGTAAGTCCAGTGTTATGCGTGAGCTTGTTCACTATATAATTAAAAAGACAGATAACAATATTGGTTGTTTGTTTCTTGAAGAGAACGTAACCAAGACAGGATTAGGTATATTATCTGTTGAAGCTTCTAAGAAATTTCATATTAATACTCCCGGTGATAAAGATTGGACCGTAGATGATAAGAAGAAAGCCCTTAAAGCTCTTAACGATCTTAATCAGGTAGTTTTTTGGAACCACTTCGGTAACTCATCTCTTACTAATCTCATGACCAGAGTTAGATACATGGTAAAAGGATTAGATTGTAAGTACATAGTTATTGATCATATATCTATGATCATTTATGACACCCTTAATGAACGTAAAGCTATTGATGATATCATGGTCAAGCTTCGGGTGTTGGTGCAGGAGTTAGGGATTCATATGATTGTTGTTTCTCACCTCAGTAGACCACAAGGTACCGGTCATGAGGAAGGTGCAAACATCAGCCTCAATCAACTCAGGGGTAGTCATAGTCTTGCTCAGTTACCTGATATGATCTATGCTCTTGAACGAAACACACAGGCATTAAATGAAACAGAAAGAAACAGAACCATGATAAGAGTTCTGAAGAACCGTTTCTCAGGTGAGTCTGGTCCGGCTGTATTATTACAGTGGAGTAAAGATACAGGAAGATTGACTGAATTAGATATGAATGATGCTAGTCTTGATGAGACACAGAGCGATGACTTTGAATAACAAAGTTATTATAGATATAGAAACCGATAATCTTTATCCAGATGCTACTACTATATATTGTATTGTCTGTAAGGAACTTGATTCTGGAAAGGTTTTAACATTTACTAACAATAACTATGATTCTTTTATTGATTACTGTAAAAAAGAAGATTTATTCTTTATAGGTCATAACATTATTAGTTTTGATCTTAGGGTTATTAAGAAATTACTTGGATATGCCCACCCCATAAACAGAACTATAGATACACTAATCATGTCTCAACTAGCCAACCCTGTTCGTGATGGTGGTCATTCATTAAAGATGTGGGGTTTAAGACTAGATTATCCCAAGACAGAGATGGATAATTTTGATGTGTTTAGTAATGAACTGGTTGAATATTGTCAGAATGATGTAGAGCTTACCCATAAATTATATACCTACCTAACAGAAAATGAAAAAGAACTCGCTAAGTTCTCAGAAGATAGTATAAAACGTGAACATCTGTTCAGACATCTTATAGATAAACAGGAAGAAAACGGATTTTATTTTGATCTTCCTGCAGCCACACTATTATTGGCTAAGATAACCGATGCTTCTATTAAAATAAGTAACCAATTAAAAGAAGTTTTTCCTCCCACTATAGTTGAGCTTAAAACAAAGACAAAAGAGATACCATTTAATCCTAACTCAAGACAACAAATAGGTAAACACTTACAAAATTTAGGGTGGATACCTACTGATTTTACTGTAAAGGGAAACGTTATAGTTAATGAGGTAGTACTAGATAGTATAGAAGATATTCCTGAAGCAAAACTATGTAAAGAATATCTCTTGTTACAGAAGAGGTCAGCACAGATTAAGTCATGGATTAAGTTTTGTGATCCTAGTACTTCACGAATACATGGTAGAGTTAGAACATTAGGAACTATTTCTACAAGGTGTAGCCATAACAATCCTAATGTAGCACAGACACCATCTGTTCATTCCCCATTCGGAAAAGATTGTAGAAACTGTTGGACTGTTGAAGATAAGAACAACTATGTTTTATTGGGATGTGATGCCAGTTCCTTAGAGCTTCGTGTACTTGCTCACTATATGAAAGATCAAAAATATATAGATGAAATCTTAAACGGTGATGTACACACCATAAATCAAGAGCTTGCTGGTCTTTCAACTAGAGATCAAGCAAAGACTTTTATATATGCCTTAATGTATGGAGCTGGTCCTTATAAAATAGCGAAGATCTTGAACAAAGATCTGGTAGTAGCAAAGGTAGTAAGAGATAGATTCTTGGGAAATGTACCGGCTCTCCAAAAATTGTTGACAAGCGTTGATGTTTGTGCTAGAAAGAACAGGAAGCTACGAGCTTTGGATGGACGTTACCTTCACATCAGGAGTTTACATTCGGTACTTAATGTTCTCATTCAGGGTGGTGGGGCTATCATCTGTAAGGATTGGTTGATACAAATTATGAAAGAAGTTCATCGTAAAAATATAGATGCTTTACCAGTAGCAAACATACACGATGAGATTCAATTTGAGGTTAGAAAAAACCAAGCAGAAGAACTTGGAATAATAACACAAGAGGCTTTGAAACAGACGGAGAAGGAACTACAATTAAACTGTCCACTTGATTCCAACTACAAGATAGGATCAAGCTGGAGTGATACACACTAAAAATATCCACTAATAAATATAAATATATAAAAAAGGAAAAATACTATGTCTATAATTAAAGGAAAAGCCTATTGGGCTAAGTTAGATAGAGCAACCAATATGTTCGATGCTAATAAACCACGTTGGTCTATTGATCTATCGTTGGATAAGAAGGGTGTTGCTCTAATGGAAGAAGAAGGTATCCCGGTCAAGAACAAAGATGATGATCGCGGTACTTTCGTTACGTTTACTAAAGATAAATTCATGCAAGATGGTACTGAATTACCTAAACCACGACTAATTGATGCAAAGAAAAATGATATGTCTGGAACACTAATTGGTAATGGTTCGGTTGTAAAGGTAGCTTACTATCCATATGAATGGACCTATACTTTAGGAAACAATGCACGTAGTGGGATTAAAGGAATCCTTAAAGGAGTTCAGGTTCTAAATCTTGTGGAATACATTCCAAAAGATGATTTTGAAGAGGAAACTGGATTTGTTTCTAATACTCCTACTGAAGCTATAGAAGTTCCATTTGAGTAACATATGAAAGGAATAAGAACCGGGGGGATAATCCAGCAACATAAAGCTGAAGTCTCTCCGGTTTTTATGAATAATAACATGGGTAAATTAGATTTATTAATAGATGATATTAAAGATGTCTTTACAAATAATATACAGCCATCAGAAAATGACCTTAAGGAATTTGCTGATAACATACTAGATTCTATACGTGATAATTTTGTAAAATCAGAACATAAATCTAAAGATGCTATTAGATTCTCCAGTGTTGGTAAACCTAACCGACAACTATGGTACCAATACAATATGCCACATAAAGCTGAAGAGCTTCATGCCTCCACACGTATCAAGTTTATGTTTGGTCACATGATTGAACAGCTGGTGTTCCTACTTATTAAGACAGCTGGTCATGAAGTATCTTCCCAACAAGAAGAAAAAATCATTGATGGTGTTACCGGACATATGGATGGAAAGGTTGATGGTATTGTGGTAGATGTTAAATCAGCATCACCACATTCGTTCAATAAGTTTGTTAGTGGTAAACTATATCAGGATGATCCGTTTGGATATATAGCACAGATATCTGGCTATGCTGATGGAGAAGATGAGGCTGCTTTTATTGTGATGAATAAAGTAAATGGACATATGCATGTCTTTAATGTAGATTCACTTGAGATGATAGATTTTAGTAAGAGGCTTGCAGAAGTTAAAGAGATAATACACAACGATCACCCGCCAGAACGTTGTTATGATGCTAAACCAGATGGTGAAAGTGGTAACATGAAACTTAGAATCGGGTGTATGTATTGTGACTACAAAAAGAAATGTTGGGAAGATGCTAACTCTGGTAATGGTATAAGAGTATTTAAATATAAAAGCGGTAAACGTTATCTTACACATGTGGAGCGTGAACCAAACAAAAATATTGAGGAGTTATCGTTGTCATGATTGAACTAGAGATTCCATCTAAGGTTATCAATAAAGCTAGAAAACTATCAGATGAATTAGGTGTATTAAATAATTCTATAACCAAAGGACAAGGAAGTTTGGCTGGTTTTATAGGAGAGCTTATGTTTAATTCGGTTGTCAAAGGAAAACTTGTTCATACCTATGACTATGATATAGTACTTAAAGATAAATCTAAGGTAGATGTAAAGACAAAAAGAACCACAGTAAAACCATTACCTCATTATAATTGTACGGTAGCTTCCTCTAATATTAAACAAGCATGTGATTACTATGGTTTTGTTAGGGTTATGGATAACTTCTCTAAGGTATGGATACTAGGTATGATGAAAAAGGAAAAGTTCTTTGAGGAAGCTACCTTTATGAAGAGGGGCGAAAGAGATGAGGGCTACGTATGCAGAGCCGACTGTTATAATATTAAGATAGAGAACCTAGATGACCTACCGAAGTAAAGCAGAAAAAGAATTTGCAGATGTATTAGCAGATGCTAAAATAAAATTTGAGTATGAGCCAAATAGAATACCGTATGTTGTCAGTAAGACATACTTACCAGATTTTTATCTTGTTGACTATGGTTTTTATATAGAGTTTAAGGGATATTTTAAACCAAGTGATAGAACTAAGCACAAGCTTATCAAAGAACAACACCCACTTATTGATATAAGATTTGTTTTTATGAACGCTAATAAGAAACTTAACAAGACCTCTAAAACATCATACGGATTTTGGTGTGATCAACATGGTTTTAAATGGGCTGAAAATAAAATACCAGATGAATGGTTAACGAAGAAAAAAAAAGTAAATTGTAATAATATTAATAAAGAAGATGAGCAGTGGAATGAGGAGAAGAAAAAAATAATATCTTCAGATAAAAGAAGGATTCCTTTTGACATAGAACATAGTTATCTTTATCTCTCAACACGAAACGGCTATCAGACATTTTATTTCAGGTTTAATTGGCCTGTAGATGTTAGAGAGGCTGCTGGTCAAAGAGAGAAAATTAGATCTCTACATACCCACGACCTATTTGAAGCTCGTCTTAAGAGGGATGAGTTGCTTAAAGAATGTAAATTATTAGTACACAAAGTTAGAACGAATGACAAAACAGGAAGAACAAAAGAAAACATACGTAGTATATAATAAGGATATTATTTCTAACGAGATATACTCTTCTATCACCAGCATAGGAAGTAGTACTTTAACTACATTCTTATCTAAGAATACACAGCCATGTCCTGAGAAACTTATGTTCTTGTCTGTAATCTACCAAGCTATACTAGATGCAACTCAAATAGAGAAAAAGAATGAACCAAAAGATGTTACTAAGAATAGAAAGGAAGCTATTGAATGGTTCTTTAACGAAGAACATGTTGATGATCTATCTCAGATATGTACCTTAGTAGATACCGATCACAATTATCTTCGTAGAATTGTCAAGAAAATTATCAATAAAGATATTCCATTCCATCGTCGTCGTATTAATGTTTTGATCAACGAATTAAATTTAGAGATGAACAGAAGGGATTAAAAAAAAATGAAATACCCTGAAGATCCTATGTATCCAAAACCTTCATCATTAACAAAAGAAAAACAATCTGACACAGCTTTAGATAAACAGATAGGTGGGAACCATTATAAAGAGATGAGCATCCAGCCCATCGAATATATTGTCAAGAATAATCTTGGTTGGTGTGAAGGAAACATAATTAAATACATAACAAGACACCATCAGAAGGGTGGAGAAGATGATGTTAGGAAAGTAATCCACTATTGTCACTTATTAATGGAGCTTCACTATCCAAAAAACACTAAATCCTCCTGACGGGCCTCACAGCCCCGTACAGAAACATCTCTCCTTTTCGGGTATGTTGCATCATCTACTGGTAGAGTTGCGCGTCCTGAGCGATCCTACGGCTATAATTTTACTAGAATAGTGGTGAAGTCCCCATCAGTCAACAAGTTTGGAATAAAAAATTATGTATGGACCAATTGTGCCGGTTTGTGAACAACTACATGCCGATAAATATCGTTTACCTAATGAGTCATTTGAAGAAGCTATGTATAGAATTACATATGCGATGTGTGATAATGATGAACACTCTGAACAACTCAAAGATATTTTTCTGAATATGAGATTCATGCCAGCTGGTAGAATCCAATCAGCTATGGGGAGTCCACGCGATGTTACTTCGTTTAATTGTTTTGTATCTGGCATCATTGAAGATAGCATGGAAAGTATCATGGCAAAAGCTACTGAAGCTGCTGAAACAATGCGTAGAGGTGGTGGAATTGGTTATGATTTTAATCGTATCCGTCCTATGGGGGATCGTATTGTTTCTCTTGATTCTTCTGCCAGCGGTCCTGTTTCATTTATGCACATCTATGATGCGATTTGTCGTACAATTGTTTCAGCGGGGCACAGACGCGGCGCGATGATGGGTGTCTTGAGGGTAGACCATCCGGATATAGAAACATTCATTCGATCAAAACAAAACACCAACGAACTAACCAACTTTAATATCTCTATAGGTATTACTGATGAGTTCATGGATTGTGTCGTAAGGGACAAGCCATTCCAGTTACGATTTAATGATAGGGTCTATAACGAAATTAATTCGGTGGCTCTGTGGGATGAAATAATGAGAGCCAATTGGGATTGGGCTGAACCCGGTGTCCTGTTCATAGATCGTATTAACCAAGACAACCCCCTAAATTATTGTGAGCATATAGAATCTACTAACCCGTGTGGTGAGCAGCCTCTACCCCCTTACGGTGCGTGTCTGTTGGGTAGTTTTAATCTTGTACAGTACATGGACGAAGGTACCTTTCTTTATGACAGACTAAAGGAAGATGTTGAACCTGTTGTGAGGGCTATGGATAACATCATAGACCGTACCAACTATCCACTTGACCAACAGGAGTCGGAAGCTAAAGACAAACGTCGTATGGGTCTTGGTATCACAGCTCTCGGTAACACCCTTACTCTTCTTGGATTAAAGTATGGTAGTCCTGAAGCTCTTAGATTTGTACGAAGAGTGTTGGGTATCATCTGTCACTCAGCTTACGAAGCAAGTTCTGATCTAGCCAAAGAGAAGGGTTCGTTTCCTTTATTCGATAAGGATAAATATCTTGAGAGTAGTTCATTCGTTCAGAGACTACCGCAAGAGTTAAAGAATAAGATAAAGACAAATGGATTAAGGAACAGCCACCTAACATCCATAGCTCCTACTGGTACCATAAGTTTTTGTGCAGACAACATCTCTAGTGGGCTTGAACCCGTGTTCGCACTAGAAGTAAACCGAACCTTAATAACAGAGAACGGACCAACCATAGTTAATCTTAAGGATTATGTCTATAACAGGTACGACATAAGAGGAGAGACTGTAGATGATCTTGATACAGATGCTCACCTATCCACGCAGATAGCAGCACAACCGTTCATAGACAGTGCTATATCAAAGACAATTAATGTGGGGGATGGGGTTACGTTTGAGGAGTTTAAAGAGATCTATAAGAAAGCATGGAAGGGTAAACTAAAGGGTGTTACCACCTTCCGCATTGCAGGAAAACGATATGGTATTCTAAACAAAATAGAACCAGCCACTAAAGAAGAATCCAATGGAGGTAATGCGTGTTTCTTCGATACAGAGACTGGTTCTAAATCTTGTTCCTAATCTTCAGGATAAATCACAGGATCTATAGGAATATTTAGCCGCACAATCTCCTCTGGATAAACCACAGGATCTATGGGAATAATATTCACAGGATCTACAGTAATAACCACAGGATCTATAGGAATCTTTGGCTGCATAACCTCTTCAGGATAAATCACAGGATCTATGGGAATCTTTGGTTGTTTTTTATCTTCATCATCGTGATTACACGCAGCAATCATAAACATAGGTACAATAAGTAACGTCGTTAGTATTTTTTTAAGCATGTGTTCCACCTGCTAATTTAAGATATTCAGATTTTCTTCCGTCAGTAGCAAACAACATATCCTGTCGTTCATCTACCCATACATCAGAATAGTCGCAACCGGCATACTCATCAAAGTAAGGTCCACCAATAGTCCAGTGAATGTTAGATATCTCTGATACATCTACACTCTGATCATAACCTACCAGATGATTCCATTTGTGTGGGATCTCTCCGATAAGATTATCGTCACCTAACCATTTAAACTGATGAAGATCAAGACCTGTTGCTGTATTAACGTATTCAGGTGTCAGTGCTGTGCATTTATTACAGTTATACAACACAACACTTGACCAGTTTTTCTTCTCGTACTTGGTCTGTGTAGCACCAAGAAATTTAACCTTCTCTTCTGGATCATGATCGTGTTTGACTACCATGACTGCATACCTGTCATCACATAGATCAAACAGGTTAGCCATATCATCAAGCACCAGCATATCACAATCCATAAACAAAGCCCAACCCTTATAACCATTAAGGTATGGGGTCAGGAATCTAGAGAACGAGAACTGTGTGGATTGAAGTAGGTTTCTATCACGCCACATAAGTCCTCCAAGCTGAGATAACATCAGTGGCGTAATGGATACCGGACGGCTGGCTCTAGCGTTAATAGAGTGAGCCAACACATTATAGGCTGCGATCTCGTTAGGGTCCCAACCAATAAAAATAGGCATTACGTCTTTATTCATAGCTTTTTCTCTCCTTTAAAATAAAACTACGAATACACAATAATACCTTTTAATCTGATATACAATACCCCAATTGTTCACGAAGCTTTGCATAATCAAGCATCATGTCCAGAACCGCTGAATCTGTTTCAAGTTGTCCCAGTTCAGTCGCAGCTTTCTTCTGTTGTTCGTGGGTATAAACAACAACAGGTGGGCAGGTATTAAAAACCCCCCTTACGCAACCGGTCAACAAGCTCACGCATAGTAGGCTTGCGAGTACGTAGCTGCTTGTCTTTAATTTCGACTGTCTCATCTAGATCTTCCTTCTTTTGTGAGGTCTTACCCCACCGGAATACGGCCCAAAACATAAGCACAATTACCAGTGAGGCAATACCAAACCCTATTAAACTAGACATCATCAGCGTTGATATTCTTTCCGAAATTACCAGCTAATAGATTGAGAACTTTTAGAATCGAATTTATAATAGTATCGTCTGCTTTAGAGGGAGTTAGTGCAGTCACCGCCGTCGCGGCTGTCACTAATCCACATAGAGCCTGTACCCATTCAGGTATCAATGCCCATACACTCAATAACATTTCCATTTTATAAAATATCCTTTTTTTTCTGTTATTTTTTTTCTCTCAGGTTTTTTATAGAGATAAACCTTATTTATATAATATACCTAATAAACCTCAAATATGAAAGATTGTCAAGTATATTTCTTGTCGAAACTCTGTTTGATTTTATAGTCAGATGTCTTAAATATGGTTGGTACCATACCATCTCCGTACACATAAAGATCCATATCAACTTCCTGATCTCGCTCAAGAAGAGATTCAAAGTCTTGAGCTAATGCCAGTAATTCACCGGTAGTATAGAACGTTGTTTCTTTATTTGTTTTCTCATTAAGGATACCAACCTTAAGCCATTTCTTTTTACCATACAAATCTTTTTCTTCTATATCTTTAGGTGTGCCCTCATAGCAACAGTCCATACCAAAGATATGAAACTCTCTGAACCCCAACACATGCATAACACCAACCGATCTCATGGCTGAACAAGTACCACCTGTTATCATTTGTACTCCTTCAAGTTCTTTCATGTCTGTCAGGGAGTTAGTAAATGCATGCCATCCAAGTAGTTTACCTTTGTTCGTTTTGATGTGTTTGGTTACTTCAGGATTGGTCATGCTTGCAATAATATAATTTGTTTCAGGATGTGGTTCCTCAAGTAAGTCTTTTCTTACGTGACCATGTGTTGATACACCGTCGAATGGGCGCGGATCAAGAATGACACAACCCCACGGAATAATACCGTTCTCAATTAAGGGATTGTGTGAATGCTTAACACAAACAACCTTTGCACCTGAATCCTGAAGCTTCTTAATCTTGTTTAGATTCTTCTTCTTCTTGAACGAAGGGCCACCTGAAACTATAACAGTCTTTCCGTCATGCCAATGACAGGTTTCAACCATACGTTTGTTAAAGAGTTTAAGATTTTCTTTGACGTTAAACTGTATGTTATCTGAAGGTACACAGTCTCTTGGATTAACCTGTACAGGTACTCTATTAACATCAGGTAACTTTGGAAGCTTAGGATCATTTACAATCAACGCAAGACTAACATTCCCCCCACCTTTAACCCGATCACTGGAAGGAATAATTATCCGTTGCTTTTTACCGGTACGCTTCGTACCTCCCAACACATCATTATAAATATCATTGACGCCCCTATACTCTGGTTCTGGTATACCTCCTGATTCATCTTCAGTATAATAATCATCCATAACTATGACAGGGATGTTCTTGCAGTGATTAAAATCGCTCTTGACAGTTTCTATTGAATGACCACCATCTATAAAAACAAAATCGGGAAAAATATTATACATCCCACACATGCTTTTATCCTTTAGGATCTTCAGTTTCTCTTTTGAATCTCCTTTTATAAGATGGAACGTAAGTTTCTTATCCTCTAATTCATATTCTTTAGCTAACGCCTGAAGCTTTAAAGAAACTGCTTTCTTAGAGTAGTGAGCTTTTACATTAAATTCTTTCTTATCGCTAACCTCATCAGCATCTTCAAATAGATCTATGCCTGTGTAGTGTACTTCATCACTGTTCTGGAAAGCTGCCATAATCATACCGCAAGCTGTGTCTCCATTCCATGTACCGACCTCAAGAATATTCTTTCGTTTATAATGTTGAACCGTATTAAACAGGTCATGGTATCTGGCGGCAGTTACTCTTACTTCTCGACTGGTACGTTTCCTGTTGCCCTTTAAATGTATAATAGCTTTACTGAGTTCACATAGATCAAACGCTTCCAGTATCGTACAGTCAGGTGTCAGGTCAAGAGAACGCATACCATGTGCTTCATGTATGATACGCACCCTATCAAACACGAAGTTATCTGCGAAACACTTGAGTTTTAAAACCTCATCGCTGTTGTAGTAATTAACGTAATCATCCATAAATACAGGGGTAACACTACTACTAAGATTGAAACCTATAAATGAAGAACACGTTGCATATGCGTCTTTACGACCAAGATAAACGATGTCATATTCACTATCACAGACTTTCTTGAGAAGTTGAACTCCAACTGGTTCGTAGGTAACACTGTCGGCGTCGAGCCAAAGTAACCATTCAGTTTTGGCTTTATTAGCTGCCATGTTTTGTGCATATACTTTGTGACAAAATTTGATGGCATCTTCGTAGAAGTTGTAAGGTTTTTGTGGGAGTGTTCCATTGAATTGTTTGTTCCTTTCTTTGAAGTCTATTAAATCTTGATTGTCAAGCAGGTCTATATATTCTATGTTGTCTACCTGCGGGGCATCTTCCGGCATAGGGAAACCGTCACAATAACAAAGCAACTTAATTGTTTCAGGCCAGAACTCTATGAAACTTTCAACAAACCTTTTACCATACGTTTCCCAATCACGCACAGCAAAGGATGTTACGACTGTGAAATCTTTATTCATTATCATTGATCCAATAAATTATTGGTTAAAAAATTCTTAGGCATTTTATGCATGTATTCTATCCAGATATCACTATACGGACAGTTCCGGTATTCTTCAAACCACGGTCCACCTTTGGTATAGTGAATAGCTTTAGGCTCTATAGACTTACTGGTTATATCCGGAACGTAGTTCCATTCAGGTGGTAGTCCTCCAACATTTTCTTTGGTGGTCCACCTGAACTTATGAAGAAACGAACCCGTCGAATCATTAACGACAGTCTTATTAAGACGCATAACATCCGGATGCTGTAGATTAAACAACATCAACGAAGACCAAAGCTTTTTACTGTAGCGTGTCTGTATGATTCCATCAAGTTTATAACGTTCTTCCTTTGGGGGTACCCAGTTAAACTTAACACACATTACAGCATACTTCTTATCTACCAAAGAAAATAATTTCGACACATCATCCAGAAAAAGAAAGTCACCATCTACAAACATGGCCCACCCTTCCTTCTGTTGGAGTTTACATAGTTCCGGAACAAGAAAACGTGAGAAAGAAAACTCTGTAGAAAAAGGCTTACTATCTAGTGTGTCAAAGTATTGACCGGTTTCAGATAAGAAAGCCTTTCTGTAATATAGATGTTGGGTTTGTAAGTTCCTGCGATTGAGGAACTGGATAGAACAATCATCGTTATGGAGTGAGATACTGTACTTTGCAACAACAGATGATAGAGCTACGCGGTTGTCCCACCCTATAAAGATGTGGTTCT
>CALBXV010000637.1 GCA_937890045.1 uncultured archaeon | reverse complement strand
ATTTATTTTTCAGAGCAAAGAAAAAGGGACTGGCAAAAGAAACTTTTATGAAACATGAATCAGATGATTCCCGAGATTTTATTACGTTTAATGGTCTTTCTGATTATATAAAAATAAGTCCAACTGATAGTTTAAGAGAAATTACAAGTGGTAATTTCACAATGGCAGTTCTTGTTCGAGCAGAGGATAGATTTGATATTCCAACTTATTTAATTGGTGATGTAGAAAATAGACAATTTATTCATCAGTATATTTTAGGACGACCAAGTTTTCAAATGGGATTAGGTTGGGATAATTCAAATGCATATTCATTTGGATTATTCAATCAAAAGAATAGTCATTCTTATATGTGGATTAAAAGATACGCTGATGTTTGGACACATTTGATGGTTACGGTAAATGTAGATGAGGGTGAAATGAGATTTTATTTAAATGGAGAAGAATCCGATTCTCGATTTGGACATGGTTCAGAATCACCATTAAAGTTTCAATCACCATTAAAGAGATATGGTGGGAATCCATTTTATATTGGTGTAGGTAGTCCCAATACAGATAATAAGACAGATTTTTTCGCTGGAGATATAGCACAAGTTTCTATTTTTGATAAGTCGTTTGGTGAAGATGAAATAAAAGATTATTATAAAACAGATTATCCAAATAGTTTAGGAAACAATCCCAAATTATATTATGATTTTTCTAAATCAAAAGATGGAATTGTTTATGATTTAAGTGGTAATGGAAATCATGGTATTATGAGTGGTGGATATATGAGCTCAGAACCTATTGATAAAATACCGAACACAACATTACCACATAGAAATCGACCAGGGAGATACAAATCATTATCACACCCACGTAATGATATAGTTGGAAATAGATTTGTTCATCAAAAAGATACAAGTGTAAATGAGAAACGATTTGTGGAAGAAGTTCAAGGTGGGTTGATAAATACAGATGAAGATGGACTTACAGATTTAAATTATAGTGTTGTAAATAAAGAAAAATTATTTGAAACTGAACATATAATGGTAAATTTTCGTTGTGAACAAGAAATACCGAGTCATGTCGAAATCTGATAAAGATACTTTTTGTATATTGCCTTGGGTACATTTGTATGCGAATACAGAAGGACTTGTAGGTCCTTGTTGTATAGCGGAGAGTGAGCATTATACTAAAACTTGTGGTGATTTGTCATTTCAAACAGTTAAAGAGGCAATGAATAGTTCTTTTATGAATCAACTTCGTAAAAAAATGATGAACGGAGAAAAAGATCCTGCTTGTAATGTTTGTTATGATATTGAAGAATTGGGATATCGTAGTTATAGACAAGAAAAGAATAAAACATTCCATTTAAAAGATTGGAAATTATATGGTGAATATCCTGTTTTAAATACTCTTATAGAAAATACCGATAAAAGAACTGGCCAATTAAAAAAGTTTGATTTAAAATATTTGGATATTAGATTTAGTAATATTTGTAATTTTAAATGTATAATGTGTTCACATAGATTTAGTTCTGCGTGGTATGAAGATGCATTAAAATTAACTAAAAATACCGGCTGGCCTTTAATAGAAGGAGGGGATACGGATAGAAAGGTATTAGAGATTGATGGAAGCGATGATAAACTTTGGGATAAACTTGAACTTTATTTAAAAGATGTCGAATTTATTTATTTTGCAGGTGGAGAACCATTAGTTACTGAGTATCATTATAGAATATTAGAAAAGTTAATTCAGATTAAAAATTTTCCTAAGTTGCATTATAATACTAATTTCAGCAAGTTAAGATATAAACAATATGATTTGTTAGAAATGTGGAATCATTTTCCTTTAATTAATTTATCTGTTAGTTTGGATGAAAGTGGAGAACGCGGAGAGTATATTAGAAAGGGAATGAATTGGGAAGTAATTTTGAATAATAGAGAAATTATAAGAGAAAAATGTCCTCATATATATTTTACAGTACACTGTGTTGCACAGATTACAAACAGTTTAAATTTGACCAATTTTTTAACAAAATTATTGCAAATAGATTTTGTGAAAAATCCAAAGAGAATTGATATTGATTATTTACATTGGCCCAATTTTCAATCTATAACTGTTTTATCAGAAGAAATGAAAGATAGAGTTAAAGAAGATATTGGGATTTTTAAAGGGTGGTTTATTAAAAAATATCCAAATTATGATGATCATGACCATTTAATAGTTGAAATGGATAAACTTGTAGATTATATGTATTCGAAAAACCATGTAAAATATTTACCAATTTATTTTGAAAATATGAGTAAGCTGGATAAACTTAGAAATCAAAATTTATTGAATACATTTCCAGAATTAAGGGCCCTAGGAAAATTAATGGCCATTGATTTAAAAAGGTAAGTGATTTTAATGATTACATTAGGTTATGATTTTTATAAACAAGATAAAATTGAAAGTCCAAATGGATTGATAGGTCAAAAAATTACTGATAAAAATAAAGACACTTCAAATATTTTTCAATTATATTTACCACCTTATTTAACAGAGATGTTTAAAAGGTTTAAAATTGATTTTAAAATTGATTCCGTTGATAATATTAAAAAACAAAATTTAAAAAATAAGTGGATTTATGTTCTTGATTGTATTGGAGATCCACGTGGGTGGTTAGGAAAATATGAAGAAGGGAATTCTATAGAATCATTATTTAGTGGAGTTAGTGAAACAACAATAAATCAAGTTAGAAAGGATAAAGCAGTTATTATGATTTATCAACCAATGGAAGGTTATTCTACTAATTGGTTAGGTAATGATATATATGAAATAATTTATGATGAAATAGTAAAATTAAAATTAAATCCAAAAAATATTTTATATGTAACTGGAAATTGGTTATTACAAGAAGATTATAAAAAGTGGAAACCAAAATCTAAGTATTCTGATTTAGATGATATAGTTGTACATTCATTTAATAATGAAAGATTTTTGGATTTTAAAACTAAGTGGAAAACTGCAGATTTAGAATCTAATAAAAAGAGAAGAAAACATTTTTTGTGTTACAATAGAACACCAAGAGGGCATAGATTATATTTATTATCTTTATTACATGGTAGTGGGTTAATATCGAAAGGTTTTATATCTTGTCAAAAGTTTGATAATTCGTGGTTAAATGGTTATTTTATTAATTTAGGCCTTGGTAGAAATTTAAGAAGTAGAATGTTAAAACTTATAAAAGAATTTAATGAAGGAACACCGTATATTGTAGATGTGGATGAGTGGAGAACAAATCATTTTGATACATCACCAACTTGGCCATATGAAGAATCATTTTTTTCTGTTACTACAAATACTTTATTTGAAGAAGAGGCAGTTTTTTTAGACGAAAAAGTATGGAAACCGATATTAAACTATCATCCGTTTATTTTTGTTGGATGTAGTGGTAGTTTAGAAGAATTAAAACGACAAGGATTTAAAACATTTCATCCGTTTATTGATGAGTCTTATGATAAAGAAAAACATCCAGTAAAAAGGATGAAGGCGATTACTAAAGAGATAGAAAGGTTGTGTACTTATAGTATGGAAGAAATGGAAAATTGGTATGAACAATTAATTTCAAGGTTAAAACATAATCATAATCATTTATTTAATCTTGCAAGTTTTAATGATTTTTTAAGAGTATTAAAAAATGCAATATAATTTTATATTTGATGATATTAATATTCCTATGGGATTTTTTGATAGAGTAGAAAATGTTGGTATAAAAATTAATAAAAGAAAAATTAATGATTTGGATAAAAATAATAATTTTTATATCTTGTGGAGTGGATGTGGAAATCATTTTGATAAATCAAAAGTTGAATTGATTAATCAAGGTAAAATGAAATTACTTTTAGTGTCTGACGGTGAAGCTTTACAAAAAATGACTTTAAATTGGGTAGTGGATTTAATTAAAAAATTTAATTTAGATTCAAAACAAGTGATTTTTATGTCATATGAATTACGAAGTGATGAAACTTATAAATTATTATTAGACGAGTTTCCTAAATTTAGACAGTATCCAATTAATGTTGTTGCAATGGATACTTATCTTTTTGAACGGTATGAAAATTTTGGTGATTTACCATTACCAACAACAGATAAAAAACCATATAGATATGTTTGTTATAATGCTAACGCAAAAGAATACAGAATGCTTTTGGTTACAGAATTGTTTAGGAGAGGACTTGATAAACAAGGATTAATTTCTCTTTTATTTAGATATGGTTCTCCAGAACAAATGAGTAGTAATTTCACAAGTGATTTAGGATTTGATATTACAAAGGGATATGGAAAGTTAGTTGATGATTATGCAAAAACTGAAATGGTTAAACGAGTTCCACTTATACTTGATCAAACTATGGAAGAGGTGGATAAAAATGATAGACCAGTTGATACGAATCATATTAAAAATTCTTATTTTAATATTATAACTGAAAGTTATATGTATAGTAAATCATTACCACAATCTCATAAGACTATTTTTGAAATGAGTGAGAAAACTTATAAGGCACTTAATTGTCAACCATTTATTCATTTAGGAAGTTATGGTGTATTGAAATATATGAGGTCAATGGGATATAAAACCTTTCCTGAATTATTTGATGAGAGTTATGATGATATAGTAAATCATACAGATAGGTTATTAGCTGTAGTTGATGCGATAGAAAAAGTCTGTAAAATGGATGATAAGGAATTTCATGATATATATTGTAGAGAGGTTATACCAAAGGTTATTTATAATCGAGAACTGGTACGTTCAAAAGAAATAAAAGAAAAGATATGGAATAAATTTATTAGGGATTTGTTGAGTTTATGAAAATAACAGAACATTGTCATACATCAGAGAATTTTACTTTTGAAGAATATTTTGAATTGTTAGATAAAAATAATGGTGTAGTAGAGTACATTGAAAATTTTGATATTTATCATACTGATTGGGTAGGGGATTTAAAAGATTTAGATAAGATGTCAATAAATCATGGTGGTATGATGCACGGTGAGAGTGGATTCTATTCTCAAATTACTCAAGGTATTTTTCATAAAAGTTACATGGAATATGGTCTTTATGGCCATCATTTTTGGTTACAGAAATGGATGTGTCAAAGTATTTTGGAAATAGGGTTTACTTATCCACTTGGTATTATTGGATTAGATTTATTGAAATTTAAAGATAAGGACGTTGAAAGTGTTATAGAATTAGGTTATAATCCAGGTACAATTATTCCAAATGGAAGGGTAAAGAGTCTTAAACATCCTACTTGGGCATTTGGCCTTCATCCTGGTCAGGGTAGAATTATGGTTTCTTATTTTCTTGGATTGGATAAAATACCAGTATTATTTTTTACTAATAAAAAATATGAAATGAGTCTTGGTGGAATACCAATAACAAATTATGAACAGTTTAAAAAATATGTTATTGATAAAATAAATTATCCTGTAATTTTTGAATGGGATGTTGGAACAAAAGCTAATATAGATAGAAAAAATACTATTGCTCCAAATGATCAAAATACAAACTTAGCAGCAAGTGCACCAAAAGTAAATATTTTAAAATTTGATTTGATACATAGAGCTGATTATAAAATGGCAAGTTGGGTAGATGATTCACGAATGTTGTATGCAAAAATAGCAAGAAATAGTTTTCCTTTAAATGTTTATATAAAATCTAATAATAAAAAAGAATTTGATGCATGTTGTGATAGAATAGAAAAAAATAGAAAGCAGTTTCTTGATGATGAAAAATTTTATTTTGAGGGAACAACAACATGGTTTGACGAATTTTGGTTTAAGTTTGAATTAAAATTTATAGAAATAGATGATATAAATGATATTCCAAAATTAAATAACTATAAGGGATTTTGCGTATTTACTAAATCAAATATAAAATGGAGCAGAGATATATTTGAGTTGTATTATTTTGGTAGTACACAAAAAGCTTTTGCTACATATGATAATACTGTTATATTTTTTAATTGTGAGCATTTAAGTTGGAAATATACAGACAATCCTTTAAAAGATCATATTGGGTTGTTACCAAAACATTATAGTGAGATAATATGAATAGTATAATGAATAATTTTGAAAATGATATTATGATACCAGATGGTATGTTTATGCTTGAAAAACAAATGAGAGAAGTAATTGAAGATGATTTTGATGGGGTATATTTTCCATTTATAGATAATACTATTCATAATTCTGCAAATAGACAACCGATAAGTTTTGATTTTAGAAATGCTCCTTGGTTAAAAGATTGGGATAGTCGATTTAAACCAAATAAAAAAATATATGTAGTACATGAAGAAGATGAAATGAATTTAACTATTTTTGAGTATAGAAAAGTATTAAACTATTTCAAATCTAAGGGGATTGATAGTAAAAAAGTTTATTTTATATTATCTGCACATGGTTTTGATAAAGTAATTAATGAACCTCATTTACTTATGTTTACTTCGAGTAATCAAAGTAGTTCTAATGGATTACTTATAAATCAAACAGATATGGATGAATTTGATGGGGTTGGATTGTGGTCTTGGTTATTTATGAAATATTTTAATGATGATAAATTTTTAAATAGTTTACAATCATCAAAAATTCCAACTAAGTTATTTACATGC
>CALBXV010000636.1 GCA_937890045.1 uncultured archaeon | reverse complement strand
AAAATCTAAATCAAAAAAAATATGGGAGAAACTAAACAAAGAACAGACAGAGATTCTTAAGAATAAAATAGTGGAGCTACGTAAAAGTAAAGCTACAGGAATAGAAATCAGAGAAGCTGTAGCCAAACAGTTAGAAGAATGGGGAATAACCTCATAAACACTAACTAACTGCACTTTTACCTAATAAATTATCAGAAATTTTAAGATAATTAACCATAAATTGTTTATAGTCCCCATAACTTAATCTAAAATGTGCCTCGGTAGCTCAGCCTGGTAGAGCACCACCTCGGTAAGGTGGTTGTCACGGGTTCAAACCCCGCCCGAGGCTTAAATATTACTGACACAAGAATTATTACTAGAAAACAGTATCATACTCAGACATTATTTTTCCATCAACTATTGTATTCTGTACACAACCAGGAAAACTAACATCCATATAAGGAGACCAACCACATTTAGTATACAAACTTTCAGACGTAGTTATACAACTCTTCTTTAAATCCAATATAGTCAAATTAGCTTTTAAACCAACTTTAATCTCACCCCTATCACTTAAATTAAGAAATTTAGAAGGATTAACACAAGCAGTCTTCAACACAACAACAGGATCAACATGTTTCTCAACAATTAACCAGCTAACAACTTTACCAAAATCGTCAAGACCAGTAACACCACTAGGCGCATCCCAAATACCCACTTTCTTCTCACTCAATAAATGTGGAGCATGATCAGTTACTAAGAAATCAATAAATCCTTTCGAATATTGATCAAGAAGTTTATTCTGAAACACTTTTCCTCTAATAGGAGGATTTACTTTAAGCAACGAATTCTCAATTTCAGAATTATTAAAAAACAAATGATGCAAAGTCACTTCACAAGTAACATTAGAAGACTGTGAAGTATTAACAATATTTACAGTCTCAGGAGTTGACACATGACATATATTAATTCTTCCAGGTAATTCAATAACTTCTTTTACAGCTTTCACCTCAGAATAATCAGGTCTAGAATCACAATGAATTTGCGGATTATCAACATTTTTAAGATCATCCATATTCTTTTCATTAATTAACTGATCTTCACAATGAACCGAAATTGGTTTTCCAGTTTTATTAACTATTTTAGCAACATTTTCGAGAAAATTATATGGTAAATACAATTTTCCAGTACTATGACAAGTATAAATTTTATATCCAACAACATATTCAGAAAAATCAGATAAGATATCAACATTATCAGGAGTTACCCCAGCATAAATGAATACATCAATTAATGATTTCTTAGATATTAAATCTATTTTATTTTGGATATTTGTTAAGTTAACTGCAGATTCAGGTGAATTAGGCATATCAACTAAAGAAGTAACTCCGCCATGAATTGCAGCTTTAGTTCCACTAGTAATATCCTCTTTATATTCCCATCCAGGCTCTCTCAAATGAGTATGAATATCAATAAATCCAGGAAAAACCAGTGAATCATTAACATTAAGAGTTTTTTCCCCTGTTAAACCTTGTTTAGAAATTTTATCTATAATACCATTATTTATTCCAATTTGATAATTGGATAGACCAGAAACAGTTACTAAATTACCTTCAACAACAAGGTCATACAAAAGAGATAACATCCATATTAGATAAAAGAGGGTAGTTCATTAATTGAAAAAATTCTTTCACAGTATTGGCAAGTGAGAGATAAAGGGTTTTTATTAGTGATATTAAATTTTGGAACGTTTGGTTCATTTGCATTAGAAATACAATTTGAATTTGGACAATCAAAAACATCTTCAAGTATATCTGGAACAGTGATATCAGATTTGTGAGAAACTTTCCAGTCACGGATTATATTTAAAGTAGCGTCTGGAGCTATTAGAGATATTTTATTAACTTCATTATTAGTTAACTCCCGATTTTCAATTTTCAGAATATCTTTATGATCTAGAGCTCCACTAACCATATTTATTATAACAACAGCAGTTTCAATTTTAGATATATTAGAACCTAATAATTCAAGTACTTTAAGTCCTCTATTAACTGGAATATGATCTATAACTGTACCATTCTTTATTTTATTTACAAGTTGTGTTTTCTCAGTCATTCAACCACCATATTTAAAATAGCCATTCTAACAGGTATTCCATAATAAACTTGTTCAAAATATTTAGCGTAAGATGTATTATCTATTTCAGGAGAAATTTCAGTAAGTTTAGGTAAAGCATGTAATATAATTAGATCTTTATTCACATGAGACAAATGATTTAATTTTAAACGAAATTCTCGTTGAAGTCTTTGCGCATCATATACATCATCAAATCGTTCTTTTTGTATTCTACAAACATAGATCACATCAACATTTTTAAGACCTTCTTTAATGTTGTTTGTTTCAATTATATCAGTGTTAAATTTCTTTAAATCATTAAGAGTATTTTGACCCATTTCTAATCCTACAGGGGATATTAATCTCAAATTAGCTTTAAACATACATAAAGCTGATGCAAGAGATTTCATTACTCGTGCATGTTTAAGATCACCAAGAAGAGCTATATTTAATCCTTCAATTTTACCTTTAAGTTTTTGTATTGAATATAAATCAAGGATTGTTTGTGTAGGATGTTGATTTCCCCCATCACCACAATTTATAACAGGTTTATCAGTAATATCAGCAACGTAACGCGCAGCTCCTTCATCAGGATGGCGAATAGTAAATATATCACAATAATTTTCAACTACCTTTATTGTATCATTAAGATTCTCGCCTTTAGAAATTGAACTAGATTCAGTTGAACCAAAACCTAATACTTGGCCTCCTAATTTATACATTGCAGATGTAAATGATAATCGAGTTCTTGTACTAGGTTCAAAAAACAAAGTTCCAAGAATTTTATCTTGCATTACTTTGGGCACCTTATTATTTTTCAAATACTCAAACATTTTCTCTGATTCAACTAGAAAATTTTCAATTTTTTTCTTAGAAAAATCTTTTATCGAAATTACATCCATATTCTTAGAACTAGTTATTATTTTACACATTTAAAATTAATGGATAATATAATAGATAGACTAAAACAATAAAATTAGCGTTTTAATTAATAATAAATCTCAAAAAAGTTATAAATAGATGAAAGATGATTAAATAAGTAATGCCTTCAGCATATATATTAATAAACGCAGACTTGGGAACGGAAACCCAAATTATAGATAATATAAAAGATCTAAAAGGAATCAAAGAAGCATATACAGTATACGGAGTATATGACATCATTGCAAAAGCAGAATCAGAATCACTAGACAAACTTAAAGTCATTATTGAAAATGCAAGAAAATTGGCTAAAGTTAGATCAACATTAACTATGATAGTAATGTAAATAATAATATTTTAATAATTATAAATATTTAGTAATCAGGATTTTGAAGAATTATATTCATAAACAATAATGCCTATTAGAGTCACTAGAAAAAAGACGCTAGTAATTAAAGTAATATAATCAAATAAACCAGCTATATTCACAGATGTTCACTTTATATAATATATAGAACATTAGTCATTTAAATAATTATTTAATACTAAAATTAGATAATTCTTTAATAACACATAATATAGAATAATATAACAATAAAATAATTATTAAAAATATTTAGGAAGTAAATGAAATGGAATTTAAAGAATGGCTACCGTATTATGATCAAATAGTAGATAAATTTGATTATAATCCTGAAAAAGAAAATAAAGCAGCAGAAATTTTAAGTTTAGTATTAAGAAAACACGCAATTAAATATAATGATTTAAAAGATTTAGTAAACAATAAACCGGTACTTATACTTGGAGCAGGTGGTACTTTAGATAAAGATTTAATAAAATTAAGACAAACGAATTGTTTATCTAAATTTATTACAATTGCAACAGATGGCGCAACATCAGGAATAATGGATATATGTATGGTATATCCCCACTTAATTATAACTGATTTAGATGGGAAATTACCTGATATAATAAACGCTTCAAATAAAGGTAGTATTGTAATTGTACATGGAAACGAGCATAACATAAAGAGAGTAGTAGATTATACACCAAGATTTACGAAAAAGCTAGGTACAACATGGTCTACATCTAGACCAAATGTACATAATTTTGGCGGGTTTTTAGATGGTGATAGAGCAATTTGTATGGCTTTATCTTTAAATGCAGAATTCATAGTAACAATAGGAATGGATTATAAAGGATTTATTGGAAAATATTCAAGAACTCCAATTAGAATTAGAAAAACCAAACAAGCAAAATTAAAATTTTCTAAGAGTTTCCTAGAAAAAGTGAGAGAAAAAACTAAAATAAAATGTTATAACGCCACTACAAATGGAATGAATATAAAAGGATTTAAAAAAGCAGAATTAGAAGAAATAGAGAAGATAATGTAAAATAGAATTAGATTAAATATAATAAGTAAGATAAGAGTCGGGGTAGCTCAGCTTGGTTTAGAGCGCCAGTCTGTAATAGGGTGTTACTCATGATCTGGAAGTCGAGGGTTCGAAGCCCTCCTCCGACATTTTAGAATATAATAGAACATGAATTAATTTAATTTATTAGAAATCCAGTCTTCTTCTAGTTTTTTGTTATAATCATCCATTTCTTTCGAGAAAATATGTTGAATGAAGAATTTTATTATAGGAAAAAAGATTTTTGTAAGATAATCTTTAGGATATATGTTACTTTGATAATTAAATTGTGTTTTTCCATCTATTAGAGTTAATTTATATTTTGAAACAGCTGTAGCTATAGTTCCATTATATTCTGCTTGCCATTCATATGGTGGTTTAAGAATTACTTTGACAGTATAACGCATTTCTTTTCCAAAAAACTTCACTACATCTTCAATAATAATGTCATCAGACTTGCTAATTATTTTTCTAGATTTTAATGGTTTAACAAGTTTAGAATCAGTAGATTGTAAATCTGTCCACCAGGAATATACTATTTCAGGAGGTATATCAAGTATTTTAGAAATAAATAAGGCCGACATAGAAATTTAACATATCTATTTTTTATAGAGTATAGTAAGACTTAAAATTATTATTGATGATACAATAAGAAACGCTTCAATAATTTCTGGTACTCCAAATCCTAAACCTAAAGCTACATGCCAATTATTTGAAAATGCAGATATAGTTATTAGAGATAAAATTCCAAGAAGAATGAAAGTAATTCCAACATAGTTACAACTTTGCTTTTTCAACTCAGATTTTAGAAATGACCCACCAATTATAATCATAGCGATAGGAGCTAGAATAAAGAATCCAATAGAAGGATAAAGATGTAATACTCCAGCTTCTTCAGTATAAATTCCGATAAACGACAAAGAGATCGCAGCAAAAATAAAAACAACTACACCAACTGAATATAAGTTAGATTTGAAAGATCTTAAAATTCCTATACTATATATAGCTTGTAATATTCCACCAATTATAAGAGTATAATTAAATAGATTTGCAACTTTACTAACACCTAAATCACTTAAAGCATTAGTTTTCCAACTATAACTTCCATCTTCATCCCATGCTGAAGCGTATTGCTTACCTAATTCTCCAGCACAATCAGCAGTACACATTTGTGTAGATAATAGAACCAGAAGAAATATACTAATTGGAACTATAATTCCAAGTAATATAATAAAAGATTTAGATTTCAACACATAATATAATACAATAAATTTATTTAACTTTTTTTAAGAACAATATTAAATTTTATGAGCTAGATATTGCTTCTTTAAGAATGAAATTAAGACTTTGAGTTTCCATTACTTTACCTTCAATCTTTAATTTACCTGAGAAAAATGCTCCAAGTGAATCAAGTTTTCCTTCTAACATAGCAATTAAATCTTGAGTTTCCGCAATCATAGTTGCTAAAGGCGAATCATGATTTCCTTGACTAACCTTAATTTCATTATTACTAATTTCTATAAAAAAAGGATCAGCGCCAACAGGGTTAAATTGAAAAGCCTTATTCCAACCTTCAATTTTTTCTTTAATTTTAGCATTATTTAAACTATTATCTATTAAATTTTTTAGTAAATTAAATGGAACATCTGACGACATGATATTTTTTTTCAAAATTAAATATAAAAGATTTTAGATAAATTATTTAATTTAATCTCCATTCATAAACATATTTAGTTTCATCAATTTTTTTAATATGAAGTTTAATATTCATACCAATTTTTACTTTTCCATATTCAACATCTTTAAGCCAAGCTAAGATTTTTATTCCTTGATTCAATTTTCCAATTGCCACAGTATAAGGAACTTTATCCATAAATGAACCGGGCGCCACCATCAAATGTGTAAATACTTCTAATGTACCCTCAGTTGAAAATTCTACCCATTCCATTTCTGAAGATAAACACTTAGAACAATCACCTTGTGGAGGAAAATAATATGTAGAACATTTTACGCATTTAGGAATAACAAGTTTTCCTTTAGACATAGAATTCCAGAAAGTTTTAGTTTTACCAAGAGGGATTTGATAAACTAATTTCAGAGGATGTTGTGTTTGAATGGAAGTTATATCATCAAAATTCATTTACTTATCAACTCCTAATACAGTAACATAACACGAATGTCCAGTTCCACCAACATTATGAACAAGGCCAAACCCATTTTTAATAGGCGCTTGTCTTTTACCACATTCATTTCTAAGTTGTTTAGTAATTTCTACAATCATAGAAGTTCCAGTAGCACCTATTGGATGACCTTTAGCCTTTAAACCTCCATCAACATTAACCGGTATACTTCCACCAATATATGTTTGATTTTCTTGAATTAATTTTCCACCTTCACCTTTTTTACAAAAACCTAAATCTTCATAAGCCATAATTTCTGCTATACTAAAACAATCATGTACACAAGCAACATCAAAATTTTTAGGACTAGTTTTTGACATAGAATATGCATCGTTAGCAGCTTTTACAGTAGATTGAATTCCTAGATAATCTGGTCTTCGACTTAGATTTGCACTATCACTAGCTACACCAATACCTTTAATCCAGATAGGATCTTTAGTAAGTTGATTAGCAATTTTTTCAGAAGCTAAGATAACAGCAGATGAACCATCACTAACTGGACAACTATTATACAAACGGAGAGGCCAAGATATAACATATGAATTTAATATAGAATTAAGATCAACTTCCTTTTGAAATTGAGCTAGAGGATTCATAGCACCGTATTTATGCGCTTTAACAGAAACTAAACCAAGTTGTTCTTCAGTAGTACCAAATTTCTGCATATGAGCATTAGCATACATTGCATAATATGCTGGAAATGTCACACCATAATTTTCAAATTCCCATAAATATGAACCGGCGCGACCAATCATTTCTATAGCAGTAGAAATATCAACCTCAGTCATTTTTTCAACACCAATAGCTATTGCAATATCAGATAAACCACTAGCAATAGATGTAAAACATTCTCTAACTGCGGCACTTCCAGTAGCACATGCAGATTCTACTCTAACAACACCTTTAGGAGTTAGACCAGCATATTCATTTATTACTATTGCAGGTAAGGATTCTTCATACCATCCGCCTGCAGTACCTACACCAACAAAATCAATGTCTTTTTGAGTTATATTAGCATCATTAAGTGATTCTCGAATAGATTCAAATGCTAATTCAGATAAATTAACATCAGTTCTATTTCCAAATTTACTATGACCGACCCCTATAATGGCAACTTTATTCATAATTATTAATAAAATACAGTAATATTTATGATTTCTATTTAATTACATAACAGATAAATTCGAACAATGATTTTATATTAATATGGAAGAATTATTTCAGCGTTCAATAAACGAAATTAATAAATTAAGGAAATTTAGTGAAGATGATTTAAAATTATTTGAATTAGCAGATAAAGTTGCTGATGAAATATATCCTGAAGAAGTAGATTTTTACTTAGAGAGAAAATTTAATAGTAAATCTATTGATATAATGAAGAAATATAACTTATTTGGTATACCAATAGCTAAAGAATATGGTGGTAGAGAAGCAAGTCCAATAGTAAGTACTCTTGCATATGAAAGATTGGGTCAAGTAGGATTAGGACCTTGGAGTGTTATAGCAGTGTCAATAGGATTAGCTGGTACTTGTGTAGAAATATGGGGGACAGAAGAATTAAAAGATAAATATCTTAAACCTGCTGCAAAAGGTGAAATAATATTAGCTTATGCACTTACTGAACCTATGGCAGGAAGTGATCCGGTGTCACTAACTACTACTTATGAAGAAAAGGGAGGTGAATATATAATAAATGGAGCTAAATATTTAATAACAAATGGATCAATA
>CALBXV010000635.1 GCA_937890045.1 uncultured archaeon | reverse complement strand
TATAACTTGTGGCAAGGGAATCATTAACCATTCTTATTGTTAGAAAATAAATAGGAGAAAAAGGAGGAAAGAAAAGATGATAAAAAAATGTAAAGAAAAAGATTGTAATATAATATATGAAACAACATGGCAAGACCCTATTAATAAAAAGACAGAGAATAAGATTATAAAAGACTATATATATAAAATTATAATGAAAGAAAAAATAAAGAATGAAGGTAAGTTTGGAGTAGGTAGAACTATTATACAATTTCTACAACAAGAAGCAGATAAACTATCAAGTTAGGAGGTACATATAATGAAGGTATACGAAGTACGTATCCCAGAAATTCATGAAGCAGTCATGCATGTTGAAGCAAATGATGAATTAGATGCAATAGAACGTATTCTCGGTGGTGAAGGATGGGAAATAGAATGTTTTTATACTCATAATGAAATAGATGGTAATAGTCTAAGTGCCACACTTGTTGAGAACGATGGCTGACTTTAGATGGAAAGACTGCCCTGTAGTAATTCCTTATTATGGTGGAAAGTTTGAACTCAGCAGGAAATTAGTCCCAATGCTTTGGGATAATCATAATAGATATATAGAAATGTTTTTTGGTGGTGGTAGTATGTTTTTTCGTAAAAGAAAATCAAAGTTTAATGTTTTAAATGATTTACATAACGATTTAATAAACTTATATATTACAATAATAGATAATTATGATGAGTTTTATAAAGAATCAGAAAACTTGTTAAAGTCAAGAACTCTGTTTGATAACTTTAAAAATGAAATAAAAACTATTGAATATATAGATATACCTGATCCTTTAAGAGCTGCTAAATATTATTATGTAATAAAGAATGCATTTAATCATACTGTATTTAATGCAATATCCAAAGAACAAGAATGGCACAAAGAAATGCTTGAAGACTTAAAGATTTCTAGAAAAATACTAGAAAATACAATGATAGAAAACTTAGACTTTCGTACATTACTAGAGAAGTATCCTCCTAAAGAAGATGATATGTGGTATCTCGATCCACCATATATAGTTGCAGGAGAAAGAGGAGATTACTATTTCCACTCTTTAAACATGGATGACCATAAAGCACTACGTGACATATGTAACGAAATACACGCAAATAAGGGCAAATTCATGGTTTCTTACGACAATCGTGAAGAAGTTCGAGAGTTATATAGGGATTACAAGATAACAGAGATACCAATCATATATGCTGGACAGTTGCACAAGAGAGACATGAAGATAGAGCTTGTAATTACAAACTACGAACCACAGAGAATGCAAGAATCTCTGTTTGATTAGGAGACTAAGAATGGGTAATAAAATGATGGAAGCTCTACCCCGTAATGAAGAAGCAGAAGTAGCAGTACTTGGTGCTATTTTAATAGAAGGTGGAGAGATATATGAAAAAGCTAAATCTTGGATAAAAGAAACAAATGCATTTTATACAAGAAGACATAAAGCAGTATGGAACGCAATAGGGAAATTATATAAAGAAAATATACCAATAGATACAGTAACAATTTATACGGAATTAAAAGATAAATACGATGAATCATATTTAGATTCTTATTACCTTACTGGATTAGCAGATGGAGTACCAACTACTGCAAATGTTGAATATTATGCTAAAAGTATTTGGTATAAATATATTCAAAGATTAACAGTAGAAAGTGCGCAGAAACTATATACACTAAGTATTAATGATAAAGAAGATGTTATAGAAATACTACATCAACATGAAAAACTAATAGCAGAACTCAAAGAATCTGCTCCAAGCTCAAAAGTAGAAACAGAAGATGTTATAAATAATACGATTGAAACATTAAAGACTGGAAGTAATCTAATTCCATATGGTATTGAACAATTAGATAACGCAGCTGGTGGAATGACAAGAAGTGAAGTTACAGTTATTGGTGGAAGACCTGGACATGGTAAAACAACCCTTGTAATTAATATTGTGAAAAGATTATTAGAACAAGGTTACACTGTAATGCTTTTTAACAGAGAAATGACAAATATAGAAATGATGAAAAAAATATTAGTAATGGAATTTCAGGAATTTAGTTATGAGAAAATAAGAAAAGCAAAAAATATAGATAAAGAAATAGCTCAAATATCATTAAAGAAAGAAGAACTTGGAGAAAAATATAAAAACTTAATTATGCATGATAGTTGTAAAACATTAGCAGATGCGATGAAAGAAATAAGTAGAGAGAAACCAGATGTTATATTAGATGATTATATACAACTAATAAGAGTAGAAAAGGAAGTACAAAAAGATAGACGTTTTGAAATTGAAGATATAATGTTAGATTATAAATGGATATGCAAGAAGATCAATTGTAGTGCAATATTAGTATCACAATTAAATAGAGAGATAGAAAGAAGATTAGACCCAAGACCAAAACTATCAGACTTTGCAGAAAGTGGAGTCATTGAACAAACAGCAGAAGCTGCGTTCTTTGTCTATTATCCTTATGCAGTTGACGATAGAGATAATGATCCATATGAACTAGAAATAATATGTCAGAAAGCGAGATATGGTTCTCTAGGTAGTTATAGCCTGGGATTTAATGGTGATAAATGTAGTGTATACTTTGATAGAACAGAGGCAATAAAAATAATGAGTCAATATACATAATGAGAGATGGTCTCCAGCAAATCACACAGCTGTCTTGGCTGTAAATATTATAGTAAAGACAGTTGTATGTGGTTTGTAATTAAAAGAAATCACAGATACCCAAAGCTAATACCTTGCAAGGTTATTGATACTGGATGTAAATATCAACTACCTGTAGAAGGATATAATGGAAAGCATAAAAGTATTGTTTCTAAATTAGTAGAATTATTTAATGGAGAATTTATATGCTAACAATAACTGTTGATCCAGGATGGAATGGAGCTGTAGCTTTATTTGAAAATAATAAATTATTATATACAGAAAAATGCCCTGATAATAGAAGTGAATTAAAGATGGCAGATATAATAAGACACATGGTAAATAAATCACATATTATATATGGTCACAATATTGAAGCATACATTGAAAAGGTGTGGTCACGCCCATATGAAAGAGGAGCATTCAGTTTTGGTAAAAACTTTGGAATATGGTTGGGAATATTAGCTTCAAATAATTTAAAAGTTCATCAGATAACACCTCAAGCTTGGCAAAAAGTAGTAGGTGTTAGGATACCTAAAGAATATAGTAAACGTAAGAAATACTTTAAAAGAAGGGCACAGAAATGGGCAGGAAAAAAACATAAAGTTACCCTTGCTGACGCTGATGCTATTTGTTTAGGAATGTATGTTATCGAAGGGAGAAAAGACGATGCTAAAATGGACTAAAGAACAAAGAAAACTAATATTCTTACTGAGGAAAAGATTAAAAATAACAGAAATACAAATCAAACAAATGGAAGATATTCTTAATGCATATGGAGCCCCACGTGATGGAGAATTAGACGAGGAATTTGAATTAAGTAAAGAATATAGAGAAAACTACAAAGATTGGACTACGTCCTAAGTAGGTCAAGGGAACGAAGAACGGCCTCATCACTAGTTGGTGAGGCTTTTCTTTTGGGTCTTTTTGCTTCTGCAATACCCAATGTTTCTCTTTGTTTACGAACTTCCTTAGTCGGAAATAATCCTAATTCACCTTGTATAAGTGTTCCAATCTGTGCCCCACTTCTCCATTTAGGAATAGTAGTATAAAGAGTACGAGCCATTTGAACATTAAGAGTTCTTACCAGTTCTCTCATTTTATCGCTACCACTTAAATCTGCCATATCCTGATAGCCCATTAAGTATGCTAAAAATCCATCTTCATCCATTTCATACAAACCAGTAAGATTACCCACTGTAGTCATATCAGCTATGAATGGACCACCAACACTACCTAATACAACTCCTTTGCCATGAAAGGCACGTTTTTGTGCTTCAGGATCATCCGATTGTACTGCATCATGATAACTTGCTATTCTCTCTAATGTATCATTTTGAATAAGATTACCAATATCTGCATTTAACATAGGTGAGAATAAACCATAAATTGTAGAATACAATAATCCTAATCTATACATTCTCCAGGCCGCGTCCCCATTCCATTGAGATGAAAAAACATCGTCTTTACCATCTCTTATTATTTTTCTCTGAAGATTATAGAAGTTAATCCCATAGTGTTGGAACTGACCAAGAACACTACCTACTTTTGTTGTAAGAACTTTTGATTTAGCAGTCATCGCATAATCAAAATGTAAATCCTTAACAGCAGCGTTCCCTGACCTATTTGCTCTTAATCTCCGAAACTCTTCAAACCGTCTTTCATATTCATTTGAATCACCCTTCTTAAATATTGTTGCCTCAATTTCTTTAAGACCTTCTAATGTTTGTCCTTTTCCTTCACGCTTTAACTTACGTGTTTCTGCCCTATCAAATTTCTTATATAATCCACCAAGCCTATTCTGATCCCCCTTCCATTGAAGTGCATATCCCAGTTGATAAGTATACCTTCGATTTATTTGGTTTTCCACCCACTGCATAGGTCTCCCAAGTTTTGCGGCTATCTTAGTCATTTTATCAACCAAGTGGTCACTCACACTAAGATCAAGTTTTTCTTGATAAGTTCTTGTTGACTCATTATAACCAACTTTTGGTGCAAAATCCTCAAAATAGATTTCTTGTATTTGTGGAAACAAAATACCATTATCAGAAAGACCAGCATCTACTCTTTGTTTCATATCCTGATTTTTCATCATCAGCCCAACTTCTGACATACCCTTCTTTCCAAACCATACCCAGTTAAGTAAGCTCTGAGTAGCGTTCCTAGCAGCACCTCTTATGTTTAATCCTAGCTTACTAACAAATTGCCATGCAGTAATAGCTCTGGTAAAATTAGCTGCTGAGCTGTCACTTTGAGTCTTTTCTCCAGTTATCATAGAATAGGTATCAGACATCAGTCCCTGCATAGCTGTAAGCTTCGCATCTAGAGGTCCACTACCATCGTTACGCATTATTGCTTCTAAATCCTTAATAGCTTCTATATATCTATTAGTATTATATGCAACAAAATTAAATCTAGTGGCACTCCTAGCAAATGAGTCCATAATTGGAATAACATTATAACTAATTCGATCATTCGTATCTGAAGTTTCTTTTAGATGCCTATTAGTATATATATTTTTATTCAATACATTTTCTAACTCACTTACAATACCAGCTCCTTTATTAAAATCAGCTTCACCCTTACCATGAAATAAAAACTTAGTTGCTTCTGCCAATGATGGCATTACATCAAGAGCCAATACAGGGAAATACCCATCTTTTTGAAGTTCACCACTTTCGTAGCGTTTAATAATAGAATCTAAAACATTTAGCGTAGGTTCATATTTTGTGAAATCACTCAGTCGGTTTGAAGCACTCTTTAATCCATTTCGATAGTGATATAATCCCTGTATCATCATTTTCTGTCCATGTGGTTGAATCTTTTCTCTCCAAATAGCAGCGGCAGCAACTACAGGTCCACCAGTTTTTTTCAAATTAGCCCAATCTGCTTTAGTCGCAGATGCAAGAGTATGGAAATCAGCAAATATTTGACCCTCTCCTTCTTTTAAGAAACTAACTATCTTATCTGTATACATTTGGTCTGCTTCAATATACTTTCCTGCTCTTTTGAGTTTATTATATTGTTTATACAAAGCTTCTATCTTCTTTTGTGCTTTTGGCTTGGCTTTCGCAGAAAATCTTTCAAGAAAAGGTTTTGATCCCTCTTTGTAAGAAGCTTCTCTTAGTAATGTATATATATCTCTTAATTGAGAATTGAAATACTCTGTATTCCCTTTATAATCACTAGCAGCTGCAGTAACACTTTCAAACCACTTTTTAGTAGAAGGCATATCACCATAAAGCTCATCAGGAAGATAAAGAGCTTTTGCTAACCCTCCACGTGTTTTAGATAATTTTTTAACATCCCTATCCATTATCTTTCTCATAATTTTAAGTTGCTCAGCTCTTGGTATTCCATCTTCAGGAATCTCTCCCCTTGTAGCTGTATAAACCATTGTTTTCCAAAAACCAATACTCTGATTACCAAGTTGTCGAACCGCTGGTATCTTCCAAAACTCTTCTGCTAACTTAATATAAGCATCATGTTCTTTTCCTTGTTGCTCATCTACTGGAATACATACAGTCTTAGCCATTATATACATGCCTCCTTCGCTGCTTTAACTTGATCTTTTACAAAATCTACTGGAGTCCTTGATTCTCTACCTTCAGAAAGATTCATAGCTGATTCATATTCCTCAAATACTTCTCCTATCACACTTCTCTCTCCTTTTGTGCTAATATATACCCCTGCTCCCATATCATGTGCTTTTTGAACTCCTCCCATATATCCATTAAGAGGATAATGATACCCACCATATTTACTCATAGCTGTTACAGCGGAATGAGAAATATTTAACTGTTGTTCATTATTTATTATATCTCTTATAAGACCAGTCCCAAAAGCTAAGTGTAATTTTTCATATTCATCCAACCTAGCAAAATCTTTTCCATATAATATTTTCGCATGGGTTGTTACAGCCCCAAGAAACATATCCCGTGAATGCCCCTTAGAATATTCAAATGGGTCTAAATAAAATGTTCCTGCTAAATCATTCTCACTTATAGGTCTAAACTTTCCATTATAAAGAGATGTATCGCTTCCACTAAATCTAAGTAATGCTTTTGAATATGCGCTTGCTACCGTATTGGTAACATGCTGAGCAATATCTTTAGGGTTTCTTGTTTTATTCCATCTTAATCCAAGATTAACAAATTTATGGTATCTTCTATGCTCTGGTAGTGGAAATATCATCCCCCTGAATGTACCAAACCCAGTAATATCTACATTGGGAGTCATTAGCCTAGCCAACATAACATTCCTCATCTGAGGGCTTCCACCAGTATAATTTTCAGCTATTATATCAATCCTTTCCAGGAACTCACTATATATCATATCTTCATTTACCCATCTACCCTCATTGGAATTTTTACTCACCCACGACTGAGCAAAATCTTTTCTTAACATAGCCACAGCTCTATTCATTTCTTCATATTGGGTACCTGTTAACCCGAGGTCTGCTTCATTTCTGTAAGCAAAATTCCCCATAGCCTCATTAACAGCAACAGCAGATATAACATCAGTATCTCTCACTGTTTGTATGGGAATACCATGCTCTTTCATAGATGCTTTAGCATTCCTTGTCACTTCTTCTTCAGTCCATTCCTGCTTAGTTTCCCTTTTTCTTTTCTTTAGTTTCCATCTCTCTTTTGTCTTCCAACGATCCAATATCCTCCCTCTAAGACGTTTATATCGTTTATCGTTTACTAATCTCTCAGAAACTCTACTAGTCGCCTTATCTCTAGCCTCCTTTAGCTTTTTTATCCTATCACTATAATACTGTCTAGAACTAGGATTTGAAAAGTTACTTCTAAGTTTATATAGCGATTCTATCCTTTCATTTATCTTATTTGCTATTGCAGATAATTTCACTGCGTCTGCTACATCATCTGCCAACTTTCTATATGCATCTCCAACAGCTTCAGTTTCAGTAAGAGTACTTATCTCATCTGCAAAGTTATTAGACTTATCAATTCTTGTCTCAGTGAAATCAAGTCCAACATCGTTTATATGCATAAGCCTAGCCATCAACCTATCGTATGGAAGTAGATTTTGTTCATTACGAAGTTTTGTAGATTTCTTGCTATTAAATAATCTTGCCTCTGAGTTAAATCCATTATATACAGTCTTGCGTTCAAAATCCATCTGCTTCTTTATCTGGTCAGCTTCTGCTTTATCCATATATAAGAACGCATTTTCTTCTGCCTTTCTCATAGCCTCATCAAACTCTCTTATACCAGAAATCATATCATCCCATCCAACTTTCTTCCCTTTTCCACTTTCATATATTTTATTTGATAGCGACATCAAGTCTCTATATGGCCTGGTTATATTACTTATTATTTGACGTTCTCCTGTCCCCAGTATACCATCTTGCCCAGTAAGAACCGTAAATTCTCCAGTCTTATCCGTAAATTTCGCTACCTTGAATAAGCCGTGGGTCGGATGGAATAATATGTCAGCCATAATTGTATTATAATCTTTTAGTAAAGACATATCAAATCCATTAGGAGCATCCAAAGCTGTCTGATTTAAATTTGCTATACGTTGATGCGTTTCATTTATATCTCCACGAAGTATTGCAAATCTATTTTTACCAACTTGAAACTTCGGCCCGTCTGTTTTCTCCCCACCAAAAGAAGGAGAATTATAATGTGAAAGCCATTGAACAACTCTCTGAGCATTCATTATAGTACCAACAGCATACTTAGCCTGTTGCATTCTTTCTGCGTAAATAGTTCTATCCCTTTGACTCCCGAACTTCAATCCAGCGTAAGAAGCATTCTCTCCAGGTTTTATTGGAATAGAATCTCTGACAGTCCCTCTTCCACTTATATATTCTCTCATCACACTTTCAGGAACATCCCACCAGAAATTAGCAGTATCAATATCATAATCTCCTTCCAATGCTCTTTTAACATCACCAGAATTAACAACTGTTACATTCCCTTCTACTTCACCTCTGAATCCTTTAAGACCTAACACAAGTATACTATCAGGCTTTGTATGAGGGTTTCTTTCTACAACTATTGCAACCTGATAATCACCTTTTAATTTCGTTGCCCAGTCATACAACTGACCAAGATTGCGAATGCTTTTATCCCATCCCCTCATTCCTTTAACATCATATACAACCTCATCCTTTTTGTTGCCATGTCGATTGATTAGCCTAACATTACTAGGGTCTATCTCTTTTTCTCTATTACTAAATCCAATCTCAACCTCTCCATGATTCCATGTATTTCCCTCGCTATCAAGCAAAGTATGTTTAAGTCTATCAGCTCCTCCTAATATTTCCAAACTAGTTTCTGCCCTAACCTCTGTAATTTTATTACCTACATGATACTTTACTACATTCCCTTTCGCATCATACCAAACCTCAACTGGAAGAGTACCTTTTTTGGGAATCTTTGAAGCATAATTAAATGTCTTCCCTCCTAATTGACTCCCAACAAACATCCCTGTCTCACCCATTTGTATTGAAGCTGGGAGTTCTTTCTTAGTTTTTTTATCCCAAAACCATGTCTGTAATGCGCCAAACGGTCTTTCAAATACCCCCCTAACATTTCTCTCACTCATATATACAGTCTTACTTGATGTCTCCTTTAATCCAGAGTCCCCTGGATGTTGGGGTCTCGCAGCTTTTGTTCGTGTAGTTTGCCCTCCCTCCTCTACGACATAAGTGCTTCCCAGTTTAGTTGTAAATCCTTTTATCCTTGCTCCTTTTATAGGAACTTCCTGAATCTTCAAACCTATATCTGGAGCTAAGACACCCTGACCACCATTTACTTTTAACCTTATAATATTGTCAACGTACTTCTTCTTTAATCGATTAGCCCAATTACGTCTAAATATATGAGGAAGACCACGAGCTTCTGCCCACATATCTTCAACACCAAGTTGATTTGTTGATACATCAATATCTGAATTAAGCTCTCCTATTGCTGACCTAACTTGATGTCTAAACTCAGCTATAATATTATGATAATTATCTGGATTTTTTAGCCTCCTCATCGCACCCTGAGACCTAGTAAGTTCCTGGTTGATATAATAATCAAAGAAATCACTCATGCCCTGTGATGATTTCATATGAGCTGTATGATTGGGTGGAAGGGTAGCCTTATCTTTATCTCCTTTTATACTTATTAATTTCACATCCTCAGGCATTACAGTACGCTTATATTTAGTACCAATATTTACAAGGTCAGCTAAACTAGAAATTTCTAATACATTATATCCTTCACCATAATTCTCACCTACCTTCTTTGATGCTGATGTAAAAGTTATAAATCCAACATCCTTATTTCTATTGAATATCTCTTGTATCTTTTCATTTTTAACAAAAGAAGTTTTTTCTACAATAAAAGTTTTCTTACCATCATACTTCAATACAATTGGCTTTATACCACCAATCTCATTACCATCAGTTGCCCCAAATAAAAATGATAATGCTCTAAATAAATTAGGGTCAACAAAAGTAACGCTATCCACTTCACTGGAATCACCAGCTGCCTCGATAGCTTCTTTAACTATAGTCTCTTCCTTTTCTAAACGCAACCTATCTGTTGGATTTAAATCTCCCCTATCTAGAATATTTCTATACTGTCTCAGTTGTTCATGCATAACAGAGAAAAGCCCATCAATACCACCAGCTATTTCATCCCTAACTACTACCTCATTTATTTTCCCTTCTCCATATTCTTGCAATTTATTTGCAACAATATCAGCGCCATCAAAATTAAGACTCTTATCTCTTATTAACTGAGAAAATTGTTTAACTATATCACTAGTTAAACTATTAGCACTAAGATTATTAAAGAGAGGGGCACGCTTCAATATATTAGCCATATCCTTACCTTCTGCTTCACGAAGTCCAGGATTCTCTCCATCTATCCACCATCTATGACCAAGAATCTTACCAATAGTAAGATCATCCATAATCTTACCTACTTTTTCAGTATAAAGCTCAGCTGCTGATGGCATCCCCATAGTATATTCACCAGTCTCTGTATTATGTGTTATCTTATTATCTTTTATAATTTCTGCAACAGCTCCCTTATCCAATACTTTATCCACTACTAGTTCTTCTAAGTATTCAACATAACTCTTTGCAATTTTACCCATAGTCTCAGGATTTCTCTCAATGCCATATGCCCAGTTAGAACCACCAAATCTATAAAGTACATAAGGAATATTTGTATCCCCCGTCATTAGCTTCTGATTTTCAAAAGCAGTCCCACCAAATATCTCATGTCTTACAGCATAATCCCCTTTAAACATTCGTTCTACTGCAGAATCATAAAAAGTTTCATTCGATAGGTTGACAAGTTTCCCATCCCTTCCGATCCCCTCAGACTCTACCATTACTATATTAGCAAACCTACCACCAACATGCTCTTCTCCAATAGCTTCACCAATTAATCCCATAGCAGTAGATTCTTTTACAGTACCATCTGACCATGTTCCATTCTTAGCTTGAGCTGATGCATTAAATGTAAGTCTCCTTATTCTTCTCATAGAATGATTAGTAAGAACGACATTAGCAACGCGAGCAGCGACTTCATTTCTATTAGAACCTGGATTATTATCAAGTATATTATCTATTAAATCGCCAGCAAATTTTCCATAGGCATTAGGCTTATCAAAATATTGCGTGTAAAATAACTGCTGAATTTGCTCGGAGTGAGTAAGACCTGTCGTTTTATTATCAGTAAACTCACCACCAAAAGTATAATCTTGTATAAGATTAGAAATTGATTGATTCCTAAAGCCAGAAGTAGTTTGACTAGCATCCATCTCCTCTCTAGTCGCTATAAGCTCATCAATAGCATCCCTTTCCATACCCCAATCTCTTTTTGCACTATTTAACAAACTCTTTAAAATTTTATTAAGATTAGTTTCTCCTTCTTTCCCAGTGAAATCATTGAATTTATTCTCCATTGGATTCCATAATCCATGCTCAACAGCAAGTGAATAAACCTTGATCTGATCTCCACCATTGTATGCCAACTCATGCATTAATACCCCAATCATCCTTTTTGTCTCAGATTCAGAAGCAATCAAGTCTTCATCCATGCTCTTTAACATTTTTCGAGCCTTAGTAGGTAATATACCAGTCTTAATAAATGATAGTTCAGCAACCATACCAACAAGTCTATCAAGAGTTATATTTACTTGTTCTTCTTTACTCTCATGAAGTATTCCACCCTGTTTTTCCACCCCATCAACACTTTCTAGTGTACGAAGATATGGTTTTATAACATCATTTAATTCTTTAATGAATGCATCACCAAAAGTCCCCGTTTCCTTGTCGCCAGAAAGTTGCCTAACTAAATTAAAAATGTTCTCAACATTACTAATATAAATATCATCTTTACCTGATTCTCTTAATGAAGACCTAACTGATTCAAAACCATCTGTAGATATTTTGGAGAATATTCCGCTTTTCTCCATATCAAACATTATAGATTGAATTGGCTTTATAGTAAGAGAATTATTCTGAAGACCCCAATCTATGAATCTTTGTATAATAGCTACATCGGTTGCATCTAACCTCCGCATACCTATTGCTTTGCCATCAGCATCTCTTTCAAATATTCTTGTATCTTTGAGGGTGTCTCTAAGTATATGATGTCTCACCTGCTTTACGAACATCCTCTTTCCTCTGCTGTTCTGCTCAAAGTTTAAATCACGATTACCATGAAATTCAGTAATACCCTCACCAGTAAAAATCTCCATCAAAGCTCTTACATCTTCTACTGATGCTTTCTGCTCCTTCTTCCCTACTTTTACAATACGAGAATCACGGGAGACATCTAACAATTCTATAAGTGGAAGTAATGTATTGGCAAACTCTTGAGCTGTCTTATTACCAGGAACTAATATCTTATCAGTAATCCTTGTCCCAGTAGCAGTATCATAAAAAACTCTGCGTAATATTTTCCCTTCATCACTTGAAAGGTCTTTAAACCAATTTGGAATCTTAGTGGCAGCTTGTTTAATTGATGTCCTAAGATCAAGGAGTCTCATTCCATCTCTAAGCCACCCATCATCAAATGCTACCTTTCTTTCTATACCTGCAAACCCAAGATTGTCATTTAATTCATCAACACTTCTCTCTATCCTATCTGCAAAAGCTTGTAACCCTGAGTTTTCACGATTTAAATAAATTGGACCACCAGTTCTATCAATTTCATGTGTTTTTCCCGATTCTATTAACTTGATAAGAGCATTATACTGTTGGAAAGCATGCTTCTGACCATCAGTCAACTTAGCCTCACCTACATTTATTTCCTTAAATCTATATGTTACCTGACCATCTTTCCTTTTTACAGTACCAGGGACTGCAATCGGCAGCTCACCAGTTTTCAACTCATCAGCAGCTTCTTTCGCTGCTGTTACCATGTCGACCCTTACTTTGTTAAATCTACTTACATTAGCATTTACCCACACATCATATACATCCATTGTGTCCCATATATTTTGTGTCTCAAGAAGTTCTTTGAACTGCATCTTCTCTTTTGGATGAAGCTCCTCCCACTCTTTAAATATTAGACCCTCATCTATAATGTTCTCTTTACTATTTAAACTGACGAAATCTCTATATAAAGATTCTATATCAGATGATGGCTTTTTACCTTTCTTATTAGATTCCTTAACTGGAGAATCTTTGTCCTTTAAGAACATCGGTCTGTCAGATTTAGGATGTCGATAGTTTGCTATATTAATAAGGTCTTGAACCGCTTCAGGATTTTGATCTGATACTCCCATTCCTATATTTGAAATCCTATTTTGGTCAGTAATCTTTCCAACCATTTTAAACCATAGAGGGTCAATTATATCTACTCCAAGAGTATCATACATATCCTTTAGATTTGTCAATTTCTCGGGAAATTCCATTAAGCTTTGTCTCATTTCGTAACTACCGTCAGCACCTCTATAAGTTAATTCCTTACCATGTTTTAATAGAAATGCACCAGTAGCAAAAGTAATAAGTTTATCTTCAATCGGGATATTCTCATCAAATAAAGCCACATTACCCATAGCAAGTCCACCCAATAACATACGAGGAGTACTCTTAGCAAGGTCTTCTCCCCACAGCCTAATAAAATCTCCTCTCCATTCTTTCTGAAGTTGTTTAGATACGAATCCTAAACCATCTCTCATAATCTCTGCGACTGCAATCTTTTCTTCTTTTGTTCCAGTTGCTAGAATCTTCTCAAGAGAAGAGAGGGAATAATCTTCACCTGGAATCTTAGAATGACGAACATTCCTTGACGCCTGATAATTTAATTCTCTTGAAAGACTACCAGACCCATTCATAGGATTTTCTCTGAGAGATGCAAACATTTTATACTGAGCCCGAATAGCTTCACGACCTTCTGACGTTGCAGTATTGTATGATTTAGCATACACAGGAGCCCTACTCACAAGAGCCGCAGCTCTTTCTCTACCCGGCTTATTAAATAAGCCTAATGTACCTCCTCTAACACCACCTGGAACAAACCTTACTCCACCAAGAACATGACCAAGTACAAAAGCATGAGCTGTTGTGCCTAAGAAATCAGCCTCAGTATCCCCTGCGGCAACTTCAATACCATGCATTACATTCTCAACACCTGCAAATATTACACCTTCTTCAAATAAATGTGAATAAAAGTTAGCAGCCTTTCCATCTCCAAGCTTCCTAGCAAGTAAGCCCTGTATATCTGAAATAGGTCTTCCACCAATCTTAGCCCACTCCTCTCCTACAAGTTTTGTTATATCTCTTGCAGCGTTCTCGCTAAGTTTAAATCCTTTTCGTTCACCCATCTCCGTTAGTAACTTCCCTGCTTCCTTTTCAACACTTAACGCAAACTCTTGACGTTGGGCAGCTGTTTTAAACCCTTTCTCAAACCCTACTATACGTTTAATTAGACCTGGTTCAAGTACACCAGTCTCAAATAGTTTAGCTGCATCCTCACTCTTCCCCAAAGTACCCATAGAGGTACCGCTGTATTGCACTGCCCCTTTCTTACTTAAAATCTCTTTAATACCACCTTTCATGGTATTGGCAAGAGCCTTAGAAGAAGCCTTACCTGCGAATGCTCTACCTAATGCACTAAAAGCAGCCTTGCCTGCACCAAAAGCAATATAAAACCCAGCCGCCCCACCAACAGCAGCACCAATCTTCCCTGGTAATGTTTCAGGTTCTGGGGCATGCACACCAGCGAGTTTGCCTACACCAAATGTAGCAGTCTCTGCAAAATGAGTCCCACCCATCCATAGAGCTTTACCAATGCCTTGAAGCATAGTGTGATCTGCGTCATCAATTTCTTCAAAGCCCTCAGTAAGAAAATCAAATGGAGGGAGTTGTCCAATCTGTAAGTTTATATCGGAAAATGATGTAGGGGCTGAAACCTCAGAGAGGGACTTAGACAATCTTTCTTCAAGACTATCTTTTATAGTTGATAACCGTGGCATCTATCTATTGCGCACTAATTTCTTCCGCTGTTTCGCTCGCTTCTTTTGCCAGTTTTCCAGTGCTTTAGGGCCATAGCCCT